>NZ_JBTREW010000005.1:0-252938 GCF_054823925.1 Bacillus sp. F9_6S_D1_P_5
GAAATCTCTCCTTTTCCTCTTTTTATCAGTGTTGACACATAAAAAGAGGCTCAGACACAAAAACAGGCTGTGGAGAAGACTTTCTCCACAGCCTGATAAAAAGGCACTTTATAAGTGCCTTTTTTACTTACCAGAAACAAATTTCAAACGAATACATGTTACTTATCTTTTTCTTTTATCTCCATCAACAGCTCAATAATTTTCTCATTTTGCTCCACTTGTTTCTCTGAATTTTGATAGATGCAACGAATCCACCCTAATACAAAAATAACTACAACTATCGGCAATAGTGCAAGTATTATACCGAATATAGAGAAATTAAACATCATTTTCCCATCACCTCGCTACATACAAATTTCTCCATACATCTACTAAAACCTGCAAAATTTTACAAATAAAAAAAGAACCTATCAAACGATAGATTCTTCTTTTGCAAACTGAGTAGAACGCCCTCTCGTAATCGAGAAAATCGCACAAAGCAGCGCTAATATAATAAAACCGCCACCTACCCAAGCGTTATATATAACAGATGATTTTTCAATAACAACTCCGCCTACTGTTGAACCGAGCGCAATTCCTAAGTGAAGCGCAGAGTTATTTAAACTTTGCTGAATACCAGCTGATTCTGGTGCAATTTCAATTAAATAATTTTGTTGTGCTGGCGAAATAGCCCAGCTCAGCATACTCCAAAGTCCCATCATAATAATGAAGAGCGGGAATGAGAATGTCATCATTGGCAATAGGAAGATCGCACAAGCAAATACTATAATAATTGAGATAATACTTTGCTTCGATCCCCATTTATCCGCAAGCCAGCCACCGAAGCCGCCACCAATTACTGCTGCGATCCCGAAAATGAAGTAAAATACACTAATCCAATTCGCTTCCACATGCATCACATCTTTTAAAAATGGTGTTAAATATGCATATAGTGTTAAATGACCCGTTAAAAATAAAAATGATGTTAACTGTGCACTTACGATTTTCTTATCTTTTAACGTAGCAATTTGCTCTCTTATTGATAATACCGATGTCGGTGGTACTTTCGTTAAGAATAATGAAATACATGCGATTGCCATCACTGTTAAGATCGAAATAAGTACAAATGGTGCACGCCATCCGTATGCATTTCCGAGTACAAGGCCGAGCGGTACTCCAAGTACAAGTGAGCCACTAATACCCATGAAAATGATTCCAATTGCACGCGCACGAAAATGCGGTTCTACTACGCTAGAAGCAAGTGTTACTGACAGTGCAATAATAAGCGAACCACTCGCCGCACACACAACCCTCGAGAACATTAACATCCCGTAATTCACACTAAATGCCGAAATAATATTTCCGATTAAGAAAATTGATAATGCCCCAATATATAATTTTTTTCTTTCAAACTTACCAGTTACCGCTAATAAAACCGGACCTGATAAAGCAAATACTACTGAAAATATTGTTATAAGCTGACCAGCTGCACTAATAGATACTCCTAAATCATTGGCAACTAAATCGAGCGTTCCTCCTATAATTAGCTCAACCGTTCCGACTACGAAAGCCGCGATAGCTAAAATATACACACGAAAATTCAAGTCTTTCCCCACGCTTTCTATTTTGGTTACTACGATTATAGTAACCAAAATAGAAGTTGAACACAAGTACAATTTTTTTACATAAAAAAGGTAGGCGTATTATATGCCTACCCTTCAATCATGACACTTCATTTTTATTCTTCTTATTTAAATACCAATATACCGGCAGTCCAGTAAAGACAATTCCAATTGATAAGAAACAACTTACCGGATCATTGATAATTGCACTACCAATTACAAAGAGCGAACCTAAAATCGCGACGATTGGTACGATTGGGAATAACGGTACACTGTATGCACGCTCTTTATTCTTATTACGTTTTCTTAAAATGAAGACACCAATAAACGTCATTACATAGAAAATATAAATAATGAATACGGAAATCTCAGATAGCTTATTCGGATCACTAATAATCATTAAAATAATCCCTAAAATGATTTCAACAGTAATCGCATTTGCTGGTGTTTTAAATCTTGGACTTTCCTTTGCAATAAACTTAGCAAATGGAAGTTGTCCACGTTCTGCCATCGACATCGGAATACGTGGGAACGTTAAAATCTTTCCATTTAAACAACCAAAAATAGAAACGATAATACCTATACTAATAATTTTCCCGCCATATTCTCCAAGTAACATGCCCGCAGCTGTCGCTGTGGCATTTTCTCCAAGTTCTACAATTTGCGTTGCTGGTAATACATTTAATAACGCTAAGTTAATTAGTACGTAAGCAGCTGTTACAATTAAAATCCCAACTGTCATGGCTTTCGGTAATAACTTTGTTGGATTCTTCATTTCTCCACCAATCGAAGCAAGTAGAATCCAGCCATCATACGCAAATAACGTTGCTAAAATTGCCATCCCGATACTTTGATTTTCCGATATCGGCACAACTACGTTAAAGATATCGCTATTTCCTTTCCAAAAACCTAACACAACAATTAAAACAATCGGAATCATCTTCCCAATTGTCGTAACCGTTTGGACGATACCTCCATATTTTGTTCCCATACTATTTACAACGCCAAGGAACACCACTGTTCCAATTGCAATTGGTAAATTCCATACTTTATCTAAATAGAAAAAATTAATCATTAAAGAACTAAAGTACAACCCTAATGTTCCAATAATAGCTGGTCCATAAACAATCGTTTGCATCCAGCCTGATAAATATCCCCAAAAACTTCCGTAAATCTCCTCTAAATACGTATACAACCCACCATTTTTCGGGATTTGCGCTCCAATTTCAGCTACTGTTAAACCACTCGCTAGCGTCAACAGACCACCAATTACCCAAGCAAGAATCGCCATATTAGAACTCCCCGAGTAATCTAATACGCTACCTGGTTTCATAAACACACCAGATCCAATAATCGTTCCTACTACGATAGAAAGTGCTACCGTTAAACCAATTTTGTTCTTCTCATCATGATGCATGCTGCGTATCCTCCTTCCAATCCTAGTGTGATGCAAAAATGAAATAAAAAAACACTCCTCCCTAAAAAAGGGACGAGTGTTGTATTCGTGGTTCCACCCTTGTTTCAATTCGTAAAGTAACACACTTCACCAATTTCTCAAGTCTAAATAACGGTTTTTGCCGGCAAGCAATTACTAGGTATCCGTTCACTGCTGCAGTTCAGAGGTGGTAATCCATTTTTTCGTATTAGGAAGCTCACAGCCAAAGGCTTCCCTCTCTGAGAATCGTAAAAAATTGATCATGTCCTCATCATCACTTCTTGATGTCGAATTTTGTAGTTATTGTTCATTATATTGAATTGTTAGAAAAAATCAATATATTTTTTTATATAACATACGAAATATTTCTCTTCTTATATTATAACAGAAGTTACGACACTTCTCTAATTCCCTAGTATCTTCGGAACAGTGTAGCGGTAAAAAATTATATCAGTGATTTTTCAAATATATCGATTTACCAACAAAAAACGACAATAAGTAAGAGGAGACTTTCTAAAAGAAAGTCTCCCCACATACATACCTTCCTGTTGCCCACACGAAAGATACGACTTCATTTAATTATTTCTCATCTTTTTTCATAAGAAATTTGTGGTGCGGTAAATCAACATTCAACGCCTCTAATTGTTTCTTTTCATTCTCTAAAATCGCTTTTGCTTTTTCTTTCGTTGCCTCATCTAATCCCGCAAAGATGTCTTCATGCCTCTCTTTCTCTGGAAGTTTCACACCTAGTTTTGTTAATTCTTCTTTTGCTTGCTTATGTGTTAATTTCCCGGACTTTTCCTGTTCAAAAATAGACTTTGCTTTTTCCTTTGTTGCTTCATCTAAGTTAACAAGTATGTCTTTATGCTTACCCTTCTCTGGCATTTTCACGCCTAACTTCGTTAATTCCTCTTTTGCTTGTTCACGTGTTAATTTGCCGGATTTCTCTTGCTCCAAAATTGATTTTGCTTTTTCTTTTGTTGCTTCGTCTAAGTTAGCAAACATGTCTTCATGCTTACCCTTTTCCGGGAACTTCACACCTAGTTTTGTTAATTCTTCTTTTGCTTGTTCACGTGTTAATTTACCGGACTTTTCTTGCTCTAAAATTGATTTCGCTTTTTCTTTCGTTGCTTCGTCTAAGTTAGCAAACATGTCTTTACGTTTTTCTTTCTCTGGAAGTTTTACACCTAGCTCCTCTAACTGTTTCTTTGTATCATCCATAATCGTTTTTACTTTTTGTTTTGTAGCGTCATCTAAATCTTTTTTCGCCGTTTTTGTAGCTTGCTCAGCTGCTGGAGTATTCGTTGCCGCGAATGCCGGAATACCAACTCCTCCAATGATTCCGAATGATAAAGCACCTGCAATCGCTAAATACCCAACTGTTTTCTTCTTCATAGGAAATTTCCTCCTTCATATTTCTAAAGCATGTACACTTTCGTATACAATGCCTATAGTAATGTTGGTTTCTTAAAATTCCCTTAACGACTTAACAAAAAAACACCGCTCATCCCGAGCGGTGTTTTTCTATGCTTTTTGTAATTGTAATTCTTCACGTTCCATTATTCTTCTTAATACAATTGTTTGTGTCATTGTAAATAAGTTACCTGTTATCCAGTACAACACAAGTCCTGATGGCGCCGCAAATCCCATAAATAGAATCATTGCCGGCATCATAATTTGCTGCATTTTAAGCATCTGCACTTGTTCTCCAGGTGTAATATTAGATTGGAAAACTTTCATCTGAATAAATGTCGTTAACGCTGCAATAATCGGTAATATATGATAAGGATCTGCATGTCCTAAGTTCACCCATAAAAACGAAGATGTGCGAATCTCTTCTGTTCGGCTAATCGCATAATACAAAGCAGAGAAAATCGGCATTTGTATTAATAGTGGCCAGCAACCAGCAAGTGGATTCCAACCGCCTGATTTCATTAGTTCTGACATTTCTTTTTGATACTGCTTTTGTTTTTCTAAATCTTTACTTACATCACCGTATTTTTTCTTTAGCTTCTGCAATTCAGGTTGCATTTTTTTCATTTTCGCTTGGCTACGATATTGCGAAACAGCTAACGGAATCATTGCTGAACGAATAACGAGCGTTATAATAATGATAGCAATCCCGAAGCTAGCTCCCGGTATATGATGAGCAACAAATTGAATCATAAACGAGATTGGATATACAAAATAGTGATCCCAAATTCCCGTACTATGTGCATCAATTGGGGCTGCATTACTGCAACCAGATAAAACAAAAACAAATAATAATGATAAACTAACGAGCACAGCTCGGTATGATTTTAACATGTCCATTCCTCCAATGTTTCGTAATTATTTAGCGAAACATTGGTGTATACGGACCGACCTCGTCATTCTCTTCACTTGATTCTTGTCTGCGTACAGAACGAATCATTCCATATTTATAAAAAATTGAAAATAGCGGTACATTCTTCGCACTATCTTCACACGTATCAACTAACGCAAAAGCTCTTTGTCTACCGCTTGATGCTTGCTGACGCACAAAGCGAGAAATGTTAGCAAGGAAGAAAACTTCTAATAAACAAAGCGCTGTCGTTACAAACGATATATATAGAATTGCATCCTGCAATAAAAATTCCATCGCTTCACATCCTTAATAAGGCCATTTTAGCACATTAGGCAAACATTCTCTATTTCCTTTTATCGTCAAAAAAAGTATTTTGCATATTTTCTCAAGAAAATAATAATTAAGAAACATTGTATTCGCTTTCTTTAGTATATTCACACACATCAATGAATAGGCTTGATTTATTAGAAATTTATAAAATTTTTGCATTATAATAAAACTATTGCCAGTTTTTGAAAAAACCTTTATTCTCTTCTTGTAATCAAAAATGAATATGGAGATGAAACATACTATGGGTCAACTAGGAGACGCCGATTACGTTCCCGACACCGCCTTTTTATCCTTCCCAGCAGCTAAAACATTTCACTTAGAATTTATCATACAGTTGGTTGTTATTTTCGTAGCCTCTATTTTGTATGCAATTTCTATGAATATGTTCTTTATCCCGCATAACATGATTAGCGGTGGATTCGCTGGTGTAGGGATGATTATCGGTTATTTAATGCACTACAATATCGGTGCACTTATCTTTTTACTAAACATTCCTCTTCTTATTTTAAGTCACTTTTACTTAGGCAAGAAGACAACCTTTTTAACAGCGTACTTTGTAGCTGTATCATCGTTAGCGATGAACATTATCCCGGTACACCAAGTTTCAGACGATATTTTACTTTCTTCTGTATTTGGTGGTGTAATCTGCGGAGCAGCTTCCGGAATCATATTCCGATTTGCTTCTTCAACAGGTGGATTTGATGTTGTTGGATTAATTGTAGCGAAATATCGCGATGTTTCAATTGGAGCAATCATCTTCGGATTCAACTTAATCTTACTTGTTGTAGCAGGATTCATTTTCGGATGGGATATTACACTTTATACGTTAATCAGTCGATTTGTAGTCAGCAAAGTGCTCGATGCTGTGCATACGAAACATATTAAATTAACGATAATGACAATTACAGAAAAAGGCGAGGAAATAAAAAGCGCCCTACTACATCACGGCATACGTGGCGTGACAATGGTAGATGCTGTCGGCGGCTATACAAACCATAAGAAAAAAATGATTTACACTGTCGTGACTCGGTATGAGTTAGGCGAAATGAAACGTATTATCCGTCAAGTGGATAACAAAGCATTCATGAACATTACTGAAACAGTTGAAATTGTCGGCCGTTTCAAACGCATATAAAAAAGGTCAATACATGAAAGGGCATCACATATAATATGTGATGCCCTTTGTTATTCAACACACACTCTCTTTAGCATAATAAAATCACTACGTTTATTACTACAAATCGGAGGATAGCATTCCATATACAATACTATCTGTCCATTCATCTTTATTCCAAAAATCTTGTATGAAATGGGCTTCCTTTCTCATGCCTACTCGTTCACACAATTTTTGTGAAGCTGTATTACGTGCATCAAGATTAGCTTGTATACGATGTACATTACATTCATTAAATAATTTAAATACCAAACTACTTACTGCTTCTGTTGCCAAACCTCTCCCAGCTACTTCATTTGAAAAACTATAACCAATCTCAACAGTGTCTTTCATATTTGTATACCACACAGATAAATCACCAACTACTTTAGTCTTGTATATAACTGCCAAACTTAATATCGATTCTTTAGTAAGTACATTGTTTGCTAGCTTCTTATTAAATTTCTCCTGCATGTCTTCATGAGTCCACTTATTATGTAATAGAAACTTACATGTATCATCATTATTATAAATCGCAAATACATCCTGTAAATCAGTCCTCTTAAAAGGTCTAATTATTAATCTTTCTGTTGTGATCTCCAAGTTAGCCCTCCTCCCTTTCATTCATACTGCAAAACATTTTTATAGTATTTAAGTCCCCTTCTTATATGCCGCCTTGATTACATATTTCATCATAGTAAATGAAAATCCTTCTTCCACTAAACTGCACCGTTAATGGTATTTCCTTGCGGTTTTTATTTTTTACACTTATTACAAAATCAGATAATTCTATTATTGTGACCCTAAATGTGTTATAATGAAAGCAGACTCACAAAAAAAGAGTATATAGACTTGGAAGTTTCTCTTATTTTACAAGCAAAAAGAAACGAGCAGTCGGGTATATTTCAGACACCATACACGTAACGGTTTAAAAAACCGATCACTCTTCAATGATCTTTTTTATAAAAAGATACGTACAACTAAAACTCACTTCAATATACTATACCTACCTTTTTGACTTCCAAATCATCTTATTACATAAGGAGATGAACATATGAATCAATATATACGATATACAATAGCTGTCCTGTTTGCTATTATCGGCGGAACAATCTGCTTCTGGACAAACACTCAGCTTGGAGAGAATATCATTTTTAATGGAATCGAGACACTTGTAAGCGCTTCAATTTTAGGCGGATACATTTTCTTCCTCTTCAATCCAGAAGAAAATGCACAAAAAACAATGTTATTAACAATGATCGGAATCGTTGGCGGATGTATTTCCTACTCAATGACTAACTATACATTACCACTTCAATTAAGCTCAGCTTTCTTCCACGGTCTATGGACTTGGTTCATTGCATTCTGCCTAGCAGACGTATTCAACCTATTACAAGACAATGAAGAAGAAAACGGTCGCCAAATTGAAAGTAACTCGTAAGCTGGAAGATATTCTTCCAGCTTTTTTTGATTGGTTTGCATACCCCGGTTAGTATCTATCATAATATATCAGCGATTCTCCAAATATATCGGCGATTTCTCCACTTATATCAGCGATTTTTTCATTATATCGACGGTTCGACACAGAATATCGACTTACCGACAATTTTCGGCAAACTATTTATGCTCTATACCCCGGCACTACGATAAAAAGAAGCTACCCAACGGTAACTTCTTTTCCACATACCCCACTTCGTATTCACTAAAATATATCAACGATTTTTCAAATATATCGATTATTTCTCCACTTATATCAACGATTTTTTCATTATATCAACGATTCGACGCAGGATATCAATTTAACGACATCCTTCGACAACCAAAACATAGAACATACCCTATCCCCCAAGCAATTTACTGCCGAACTCTACGATTAGAAAGATAATTAATAGGATCGCGAGTATCTTTAATGCTACATATGCCACTTTAAAAACAACATAAATGAGCAAGACTATCAAAATAATTGATAAAATTTCCATATTTACTTCCTCCAAGCTTTGCTCTTCCTATCTCATTTTACTCGCCCTAGACTGTTTATGGAACGGCATAAGATGACATATAAAAAAAAGGATACCTCACCCATCGTAAGATACCCTCTCTTTCAGCTGCTCAAACCATTCTCTCTCTAATTGTAAATATCCCATCTCACTCTTCTCAGCGCTCTTTAATTCTTTATCAGCTTTCTTCATATAAGTACGGGACGCTTCCATATTGCCCTCTAAATATTTAATAATTCCTTGTGTACGGTAATATCCGTTTAGGTCCATTTTTGTAATGGCCTTTGCATGTTCCTTTGCTTCTTGCAAAGAAAGACTGTCCATCTTATAAAGGGCTTTATATAAAAGGTACCAACTATGAAAACTACTAACGAAAAACTTATTTTCTTTCGTTACAGGTAGTTGAACAATTTGTTTTATATACGGTATCGCTCTTTCCATTCCCTCTTGATCCGCACGAGCAAAAAAGACGAGCATAAGTCTACTCATTATCTCTCTTATGCCTTTATTCTCTTTTATTTTTTCCTCACTAAGTTCTACTAATCTTTCATCCCAATCTTTCGGTCTTTTATAACTAAATAACTCACTCGATATTTGAATCTCATATAAATGATTTCTAGCTCTTTCATCATCCTTAATTAAAATAAGAAATTGCATCCCATCACTCATAAGTGTTCCTTTTATCGGTACAATTGTAACTGCAAAGATTGCAAAATGGAAAAAGGAAAAATATAAAAGATATTGATAATAACTTACCATGTATATGTAACCGGAAGTAATACCAAATAGTAAACTCGTAATCGGTCCACCTAAAGTGAGCCAAGCCCATTTTTTCGAAAGATTAGGTGTCTCTATAGAAGGTGGTACTAGTGTTGCAACACCTCCAAAGTACGCCCATAATTTATTTTCTCGAATGCGCAATTTTCCTTTTTCTTTTTGAATAGTAATGGGTCCTACTGTCATAAATTTAAATGTCAAACCACCTATTACACCAAATACTACATGTCCTAGCTCATGAATGGCTAACACTAACAATGCAATTCCAACTATTGCCCATAGGTTCAAAATTACTTCTAATTTCCCAGTTCGGATTACTCCGTATAAAATGGACAGAATTAGCGCCACTGTCATTGAGCCAGCTGGCCTTCTTAAAATATCCACCTTTTTCTCCCCTTAATAAATCATTTTTCTCTGCATTTCGTACATGAACTTCCCGAGATGCAATATCCAAATAAATGAGATTAAACCAATTAACACAAAATCGATATCACTAGCAGCTGTATATATAACGGCAGCCCACCATACATATGCCAATATTGTATTCGTAAATTCATATGCTTTATATCCAGCCTCATGCACAATGTGCTTTAATCCTTCATCTGCGTTTTTCGTCCACATTTTCATAGATTCCATATACGTTACACCTTGTTCAGGATATAGCTTATTATAACGATTTTTTGTTATGAGTCCGATAATTACTACAGTAGTTAAACAAGCAATAGAAGCTACTAAATTCCACACCGCAAATGAAACATTTGTATCCTGCAACAGTGCACGTCTACATGTAATAACTGCATATACAAACCATGCCTGCGTAACTATATCACCTACACGTAAATATATACTTATAATGCCTAATTTTCTACCTTGTACGCTCTCTTCTTCATCGCGTGCCTCTGCTAACATACGTGTATTCTTCCATGTGTAGTACATCATTAAGATTCCAAAAATAGTACATATACCTATAAATGTATTGGATGACAATTTTCTCGGTTCATCCGAGAGTAAATTTAAAGCTATATAGGATGTTAAAAAGCCACCCATCATACTTAATGCTATTTTCCCCACAGAATCAAATTGTTTTTTTAGCTTACTCTTCATCATCCTCTTCCCCCTCTACTAACGTAAATATTTCCTCCACCGGTACATTGAAAATTTGTGCGATTTTTAGCGACAATACGATAGATGGTGCATAATCCCCGCGCTCAATTAAACTAATCGTTTGCCGCGATGATCCAATCGCTTTCCCCAAATCCCCTTGTGATAAACGATGCTTTGCTCGCAATTCCCTCACTCGATTTTGAAGCTTCATGTCTTCCCTCTTTTTCATTTATTTAATTAAAATTGTAAATAATATCCTTATTTTTGTCAATTATAATTGTCATTTTGACGTTAATAATTGACAATTATAATCTATGGAACTTTAAACTGATAAACAAACAAAAACTTATTAAAATAAAAAAGGCAGTGCATCTGCACTGCCTCCCTAAATTTTGACATAGAATGGATTCCATATTAACTTGCGTTTTGTAATAATGCTCGTTTTAACTGTTTACGGAAACGAACTCCTAACGTAATTGCTACAATCACAATTACTCCAAAAATGATTTTTCCGATGTGACCTTCTAGCACTCCAAAAATATCCTGTAAGTTGCCACCTAACCAGTAACCACCAATTAAGAAGAATGATACCCAAAATAGAGCACCAGAGTAAATTGTAATCGCAAAACGACGGAATGGTAAGTTAATAATTCCTGCAAAATATCCTGTAAAATGACGTACACCAGGAATAAAGAAACCGATAAAAATTAGGAAATATCCATACTTATCAAACCACATTCTTGTTAAGTCGATTTTTCTTTGTGTTAAAAATACGTATTTCCCATACTTTTGAACAAAGGGCATTCCTAATTTATTTCCTAAAAAGTATTGGATTGTCATTCCTACACTTGTCCCAATAAAGGATAGGATAATTAAAATCGGTAAACTTAAATCGCCTTTCTGTGCTAAAAATCCCGCATATGCTAACGTTGGCTCTCCCGGAAACGGAAGTGCAATATATTCTAACAGCAAACCAACAAGTACAACATAGTACCCGTATTGCTGAAATAATTCATGAATCCATTCCATGTCATCTCTCCTTTCAATCACGTACAACTTCTTACTATTATTGTATAAAAAAATTGTCGAAATAACTATCACAATAGCTTACATTTTTATTACATTTTTGTAAGACTTACACTAAGGTTTTCTGTTCTTTATTTGATGCTATCCATTATCATTTTAAAATGAGCTAACAACTATATATCGTACGAATTAAAGGAATTAATATACATTTTTTATCCAGTTTTTAACACCTGAAAGCCACCTTATTTTGTTCTCAATAAAAAACCACCACAAACTCATACTAACTTCATATTAGCTTCATATACGTATTGTAAGATTATATCGGAATTTGTTGAAAAATTTAACCAATATATGACTAAGCATTAAACTGAATAAATATAAGTCGTTTTTCGAAATTGAAAAAAGGGTGAATAAGAAATGGAAGCTTATAAAATGCACGATTTTATTAATACAAATGTTGAGTCTCATCAAAATGAAACCGTTTTTAATTTACACATATGTGAAACAAATGAATTTGACGTAAGTTTAACGAAATCTACTACACTATCTTTTATCGTTTCAAAAAAGAACATTAAAATTGTCACGAAAAAATGGATTAATTCAAATCAAGAAAGCATGATTGGCAAAAGCTATATCATTCCAACGAAAGCTTTTCACTACTTTTTACCAATTATTTCTGAAACTGAAGATGAATTAAATATTCAAGTGCAAAGTTTTGGACTACATGGTGAACTTTTATTAAATGAAAGATTACTTATTGATAAAAACAACAAATACAATGCCAAAATTACTACTTTCTTTGAAACATTAGATGAAAATGTAAATAAAGTATTAAGGGGTTTGCAAATTCATTGTATGTAAGACTATTACAATAGCAAAAAGGAGAATATAATGAAAAAACTATTATTAAGCGCACTATTATCATTAGGATTTTTAACTATTCCATTCACAAATGCTGAGGCAGCTACAACGAACGCTCAACTAATTGTAAACACGAAGTTAAATAAAATGGATTATTATCAAAATGGAAAATTCATAAAGAGTTTTACTGTTGCTACTGGAAAAACAACTACTCCTACACCTAAAGGCACTTTCCAAATCGTAAATAAAATTAAAAATCGTCCTTATTATACAGGCAAAATTAAAGGCGGAGATCCACGTAATCCACTTGGTGACCGTTGGCTCGGACTAAACATGGCAGGAACTTACGGAACAACTTATGCGATTCATGGTACGAACAATAATCAGGCAATCGGCAAATGGACAACACTAGGTTGTATTCGTATGTATAACAATGATATACACTGGTTATTTGAGCGTATTCCCCAGAAGGCTACTGTCACTGTAAAATAACCTATCAACACGATTTACGTGTAGCCAAGAATTTTATGTCTTGGCTTATTTTATTTCTTCATTTACAGTAGCAAAACAACTGTATTTACATATATAATAGGAATAGATTGTGTTAAATAACATCCAAACATTGATAAACATGGATATTAAAATTATACAGTTATAATATTTTATAAATTTTATAATACATACTATAATAGAATTACTGTAATTCTTAAATATTCAGTTTCACTAAACAACTCCCCTTGCTACTTTCATGATTATTTTATGGCGGGGGCTTATTATATGTATAAACAATCTGAGTCATTCAAGAATGATGAATTTGAATATTGCAGTGAAAAGCGTTATTTAGGAGGTGTTACTATGACGCATATACTGGTGATTGAAGACAACCCAGATATACAAGAGCTAATTCGTGAATTTCTAATGGCCCAAAACTTTACCGTTGATGTCGTTGGCGCTGGAACAGAAGGTATACTTCTTTTCCAAAAAAATTCATACGATCTTGTCCTCCTTGATGTGATGTTACCAGATATAGATGGCTATAGTATTTGTAAAATTATGCGAGGACAATCTGATGTACCAATCATTATGTTAACAGGCTTACATAATGAAGAAAGTGAAATTAAAGGATTTGAATTAGGTATTGATGACTATATTACGAAACCGTTCCATTACACCGTATTTATTAAACGTGTAGAAGCTGTATTAAGAAGAGCAGCAACGAAGGAAGCAGAAACTGCAACTATACTACAATTCCATGAATTGATGTTAAATTCTACAGCATATGCCGCTTATGTTCATGGTAATCAAATTGAATTGACAACAAAAGAATTTGAAATTATTTATACTTTACTGCAAAATCGGGGAAAAGTATTATCAAGAAGTGATTTGTTGAATAAGGTATGGGGCTATGAACATTATGGTGATGTAAGAGTTATAGATACACATATTAAGAACTTACGAAAAAAATTAGGAATTCCTTATATTAAAACGGTGAAAGGCATTGGCTACAAAATCGAATCGTAGCACAGACAACATCACCAAAAATATTTTCATCAAAACCTTATTATTTTGTATTCTTTTATCGCTTTGTCTTTATCAAATTATTTACTTCCTAGCTTCAAACCATGATAAAGAACGTTTTGCAAAAGAAAATGGAGCGCAATCTACAGAACAAGCGGATTCAAATAAACAAAACGACCAAAGTAAAACGAATCAAAATAAAGCTGTATCACAGGGAGGCATTTCTAATTTCCAATCTTCGGTTATAGATTATAAATCACTCTCTACAGCTATCAATCACCTTTTGCAGCCTAGCCAAACTGCAAAAGCAAAAGAACATACTCAAAATATTTCGGGGAAAAATAGCGCTTCTGCTCCACTTACAGAAACGGAAAAGCAAGTCGCTACTAATGATGCCTTACATAAACAAAATGCAGCAAGTAAAACAAATGATGCACAAGATAATCCAAAATTAACAGATGCACTGCAGCAATTAGCTCCACATATTGGCGCGACAATGCTTGCATTATCTCTGCTCGGCTCTTTAATCTATGCAAAACTAATTGCCAAACCTTTCCAATATATGAGTGATGCTTTAAAAGATATTATGAATCTTGATTTCTCAGATAAAAAGCTACTTAACAAAAATACAGATCAAACAGATTTTAATTTACAAGTAGCTGCTTCACAGGTCCCAAGTATAGTGAAGAATTTACATGCGAGCAATCAAGATTTAAGAAATGAACTCAAAAAGGAACAACAATTAGAACAATCTCGTAAAGAATTTATGTCTATGGTTTCCCATGAATTAAAAACACCAATCGCAGCCGTTATGGGGCAACTAGATGGCATGATTCACGGAATTGGAGCTTATAAAGATAGAGATAAATATTTAAAACGTTCCTATGAAATGATGCAAGACATTAACATATTAACGGAAAAAATGTCGGAATTATCCAAAATACAAAACCCTCAATTTAAACCTGATTTAAAAGTTATCTCATTAACTAGTATCATTGAGGATGTTATGAAGAAAGTAGATTATTTCGTATCTGTAAAGCAATTAAATGTTCAATCTAACATTAAACAAGATGTACAGATTTTAGCTGATCCTAAATTTATTCAAACTGCTATTTTTAACATTATTTCAAATGCAATTCATTACACAATTGACCATCAGCACGTCTATATAAAACTTTATGAAAAGCCAAACGGTTACGCATTAGAAGTATTAAATACAGGTTCACAAATCGATGAGGATAAACTTGCCCATTTATTTGAGCCATTCTATCGCGCAAACCCTGACAAACACGGATTAGTACAAGGTAGTGGCCTTGGGCTATATATTGTAAAACAAATATTAGATAAACATCAGTTTCCTTACGGTATACAAAACACACCTCAAGGTGTAAAATGTTCTATTGTATTCCCAAAAGCGATGTAACAACCTACTACAATTTCATACCCCAAATTCATACTTCGTATGAATGGCGGAATTTTGTAGAGTATATGACTCTGTTTCGTTCGCCCGTTATCCTTATTTGGATAGCGGGCGTTTTTTATTATGTAAAAGGAGGATTTTCATGGAGAAATTTAAGTATTCATTACTCGTTTTATTCGGAGCTTGTAGCTACGGCGTACTCTCAACTATTTTCAAACTCGGATTCATTGATGGATTTTCAGCACATCAACTATTAGGGGGACAATATGTCTTCGGATGGATCGGGCTTCTTCTGCTCGTTCTTTTCACTTCAAGCCATAAAATAACAAAAAAGCAATTATTTTCCTTACTAACAGTCGGCACAACAATGAGTATGACTGGTATCTTCTACGCTATCTCTGTAGAAGAACTACCAGCATCTATTGCTGTCGTCCTACTTTTCCAGTTCACATGGATTGGTGTAGTCATTGAAGCAATTGCAAACCGTACATTTCCAAGCCGTGAGAAAATTATATCTATCATTATTTTATTTACTGGTACATTGTTTGCAGGCGGTGTCTTTGAAGGTCTCGGACAAAACTTTTCCACGAAAGGTATTATCTTTGGTTTATTAGCCGCTGTCTCTTTTTCATTCTATGTGTTTGCAAGTGGGCGCGTTGCTACAGAAGTTCCGCCTTATACGAAAAGCTTCCTTATGACAACAAGCGCTACTCTAATCGTATGCCTATTCTTCCCACCAACCTTTTTAACGGACGGTGCCTTACAAGCCGGTCTTTGGAAATATGCTTTCTTCCTCGGATTGTTTGGCGTTGTCGTGCCTGTCATTTGTTTTTCGATTGGCGTACCGAAAGTTGGAACAGGACTTAGTACAATACTAGGAGCAGCTGAATTACCTACGGCCATTATCGCTTCTATTACACTTGTACATGAAGTCGTAACCTTCATGCAGTGGATTGGGATCATCTTTATACTACTTGGAATTTTTACTCCTCAGCTGCTTACCGTTAGGAGAGCAAAGAAACGTAGTAGCGTGCATAGTGCGTAACAAAAGACCTTTCATTTATTTGAAAGGTCTTTTTCTCTATCTCACTTTACCGCTCCATATAGCTTTTCTATCTCACACTCAATTTGTTTCACATCAATTCGTTCAAATAGCGGCTGCACACTATCGATTCTATTCGGCAACGTGTTTTGAGGTTCCCAATTTCGATTCACAATCGATAATGTATTTCTAACTCTTTCACTTGAAAATGGTAAAAACGGTTCAAGGAGATTTGCAAAATTAGCGATAAGATACACACAGTTGTAAATCGTTTCTTCGCATGAAACTGGATCATCTTCTCGTTGTTTCCAAGGCTGCCTCTCATCAAAGTATTTATTTGCAAAACGCACTGCCTCAAATATTGTTTCTAGTGCCACCTTAAATGTAGTTTGCTCAATCGCCTCTCCTACACTTTTATATAATCCTTCCACTTTATCTTTCAGCTCTACACTAATACTTCCTTTCGGCATAATACCACCATAATATTTTTCAACAAACTTTAATGTCCGGTTCACAAAATTTCCGTATGCACCTAACAATTCACTATTATGACTGTAAATGAATTCACGCCATGAAAAATCAGTATCACGATTTTCTGGTGCGTTAACTGTTAAAAAGTAACGAATAGAATCTGGATTGTAGCGTTCTAATATATCAGGCACCCATACTGCCCAGTTTTTACTTGTAGATAACTTTCTTTTTTCAACTGTTAAATATTCATTCGAAACGATGTGACGTGGGATTGCACCTTCTCCTATTCCAAGCAATACCGCTAGCCAAATGATGGAATGAAACGGAATATTATCCTTTCCGTGTACATAATATGTTTTCGCTTCTTTATCCCAAAACTCTTGATCATCTTTCCCTGTTTCTTCAGCCCAATGTTTACTCGCTGAATAATATCCTGTCACTGCTTCAATCCATACGTAAATTTTCTTATCTTCATACCCTTCTACTGGAATTGGTACCCCGATTGGTAAATCACGTGATACGGCCCTATCTAGTAATCCTTCCTTTACATATCTCTCTGTTAGTTGAATCGCATTGTCGCGCCATGATTCTTTTTGTTTTGCGATTTCTACCGCCTCTTTAATTTGCTCCTGAAATGTATGCAATGCGAAATAAAAATGCTCTGTTTCTTGCACGGATGGTGTGCTACCACATAACTTACATTTCTTTTCTAACAAATCGAGTGGATCTAAAATAGCTGAACACGCATCGCATTGATCTCCTCTTGCTGCTTCATGGCAATGTGGACAAAGGCCTTCTACATAACGATCAGGTAAAAACTGCGTACACGTTTCACAATACGCTTGTTCCACTGTTTTTTTATAAATATAGCCTTCTTCTAATAAACGTAAAAAAACTTTTTGAACAGTTTTATGATGGTGCTCACTATCTGTACGTGTATAGCAATCATAAGTAAAACCAAGGCTACGAAAACATCGCTCAAATTCTTCATGATACTTATCAGCAATTACCTTCGCCGTCACACCTTCTTGTTTTGCCCTAATTGCAATTGGTGTTCCATTACAATCACTTCCCGAAACATACAACACATTCTCCCCTTTTGCCCGGTAATAACGTGCTAAAATATCTCCAGGTAATAAACTCGCAATATGTCCAAGATGTAACGAACCATTTGCATACGGCCATGCTCCTCCAATAAAAATACTCATCTTACATTCCTCCTTTTAAATATAAAAAAGCCCCGCCCTTATCTTAAAAAAGATAAGGGCGGGGCTGTATAAACAGTCGCGGTACCACCTTATTTCGCCAATTACTCACATAATTAGCCTTAACAAGTACGGAGCTATATGCTCTTATACTGTGGTTTTGATAACGAGTACCAACTCTCGTCGCCGCCTACTATTATCATTTGATAAGTTCAGGACGAAGCTCAAAGGCCATTGTTCAAATGAATATTCTTGCTTCTTCTCAGCTACCGAAGCTCTCTGGACAGAATGATTTCATCCTACTTTCCCTTTTCAACGCTTTTATATAACATGTATTTTACGACTTAATAACAGAAAAATCAAACTTTTTTTCAGGAAGAAAAGGAAATCCCATCCCACTGCCGAATAACTATACGTTCACAAAAGGAGTGATTCGATTGAATCAAAAACAACTAAGCGCACGTAATGAAAAAAGCTGGAATGCATCTGCTTATGAAGCTTGGACGAATCGCCACGGAGCTCCAGCCGATTATGCGAAAAAGCTCGTAGAAGATCCCGTGCGCGAGGTAGATCACTATTTACCTTACATACAATCTCCAAAAGGAAAACGTATTATTAATTTACTCGGGTCAAAAGGGAATAAAGCCGTTGCTCTCGCTCTTTTAGGAGCTGATGTAACAGTTGTTGATATTTCAGCAAGTAATGCAAAATATGCAAATGAACTTGCTGAAGCAGCAGGTGTCTCTATCCAGTATGTTATTTCTGATGTATTAGATGTAAAGCTCTCCAAATCATTTGATATCGTACTGCTGGAACTTGGTGTACTCCATTACTTTTTAGATTTAAAACCACTCTTTCAAAAAATTGCTACCTTACTTAAGCAAGATGGAACGCTTATCCTTCGTGACTATCATCCTGTTTATACGAAATTATTAGGAGTAGACCACCCATCATTTCGGGCTAATGGAAATTATTTCGATGAAGAATTAATTGAAGATGATGTTGCTTATAGCATCCTTCTTACAGAAGCGCAAAAAGAATCGTTACCTAAAACAACCATCCGTCGCTGGACACTAGGAGAAATTATTACAACACTTGCGGAAGAACATTTTAAAATTGAAAAACTAGTTGAAGAACACGGGTCTCATCAAAGTTGGGTCTTCCCTCCTACTGCACCAGAAGGAATGGAAGAACGTGTGCCTGGTTTATATACATTAATTGCGACAGCATGCAAAAAAGGATCCCTTCACGGATAGGATCCTTTTTGCATGCTCACGCATATAAGTTGAGGTTGGAGATTACCATAATTCTGTAGAATAGGACACAAGATATTTCAACATTTCGTCTCTGACTTACGTCGTCAAAAAGGGGTATGACCAACATAACGAAGAGTAATGTTTGTAGTTGATACTGATAATCGTTATCAACTAATTAGAAGTATACATGATGTTATTTCAAATTACAATAGCATTTCTCATTTTTATTTATGAATTTTTTGATATACAAATGTATACATTTTAAGAACATTTACTCATACTGATTTGCCCACTTCCATTATCTGCTATAATTTTCATTGGACAGATTAATAACTTCATAATAATGTTTTTATTAATTCTATTTTAATATCATTAAATCATAATAAACAGTTTTAAAAAGGTAGGGATGACGATGAAATATGTTAGCATTCGAAAAAAACTACTCTTCACACTCTTAAGCATTTGTTCCTTATTTAGCATTGCTCTTCTTGTTATTCTTTCATTCGCCATGAATCAGGCAAATGAAGTCGAAACCTTAAAAAATGATGTATCAAAAAGAGCAACAATTTTAAAAGAACGTGGTGATTGGTTCCAAGCACAAGTTGCTGGTTTACAAGAATACTTACTATCACATGATCAAAAAGGATTGGATAAATTCAACCGAGAAGGAAAAAAACTAGCTGATACTAGAGAAAAAGTAACAAATGATAACAAACTCCCAGAAGGAATGAAAGAAGCAATTTTAATGGGGGCAAAGTGGCGAAGCGTCATAGATAATGAAGTCCTCCCTCTCGCCCGCGAAGGAAAATGGGACGAGGCATCCAAAATCGCTTTAGCTCAAACTGATTATGTAAACGACCTTTTAAGTCGCTTTACTAAATATGCAAATGAAGAAAATGATAAACGTGACGCATTAATTGCTGACGTAGAGTCTTCTTCATCTCTTATTCAATATATTATTTTCTTCTCACTCATTACATGCACATTAACGTCTATTTTATTAGCATGGTGGTTCTCTGGTAAACTCGTTAAACCGATACGACAAATTGATGAGAAATTAAAAGAATTAGCTTCTCAAGATGGTGATTTAACTGCTAGATTGCACGTAACGAGTAAAGATGAAATCGGTGATATCGCCAATTCCTTTAATCAAATGCTCGCTAACTTGCAACGTATTATAAAACAAGTACAACAAACATCAACAAGTGTAAAAGAAGTGTCTGAAAATGTGTTTATCGAAACAACTGCTTCTATGGAAAACACAGCAAAAACCGAGGAAACTATGAATGCTCTTGAGCATAATATTCGTTCACAAGTTTCCAGCATAGAAGAAAGTTCAACTGCTATGGATGATATGGCAACGAGTGTTCAGCGTATTGCAGAATCCGCCTCTTCTGTTGCTATCCTTGCTGTAACAACTTCAGAAAAAGCAGATAGTGGGAATAAAGTCATTGAGAAATCTATTACACAAATGCATACCATTAACGAAGCTGTTAATGCTACATCACAAGTAGTAGAGCGACTCATTACACATACGAATCATATTGATACTGCACTTCAATCTATTTCTAATATCGCGGAACAAACGAATTTACTCGCTTTAAATGCTTCAATTGAAGCAGCACGTGCTGGCGAACATGGAAAAGGATTCGCCGTTGTTGCCGATGAAGTACGAAAACTTGCTGAACAATCTCAGTTAGCAGCAACTGATATTAACCATTTACTTCATCAAATTCAAGCAGATACAAAAATAGCGTCTGAAATGATGGAGCAAGGTCAATCAGAAGCTTCTGAAGGAATCTCAGTCATTCGTACCGCTGGATCTTCATTCTCAGAAATTGTTAACTACATTAACAAAGTCTCTACACAAATACAAGAAATGTCTGCAACTGCTGAAGAAATGGCCGCAAGTTCTGAAGAAATGAATGCAGCTTTAAATAATATCGCTTCTATTTCAAATGAAGTTGCCGCCGAAACATCACAAACAGCAACTTCAACTGGTAACCAAGTAAACAAAATGAGTGTCGTTGCAAAAAAAGCGTCTGAAATGAAAACGACCGTACAAGAACTTGAAGTTCTCGTTTCTCATTTTAAAACAAACATTTAAAGCCAAACTTTCATTTATACTTCCATGAGCTCCAAATTGTAAAAAAAGAGAGATTTACCAACTCTCTTTTTTACCTTAAAATATCTCTTTCTATCTCTCATTCCGTCTGCTATAATTCCTAAAGGAAAGAAGAAAGCTTTATTCCAGACGGAGTAAAGCTTTCTTTCAATTTTTTACATTAATTAATTCTAATACTATGATTTCACAAAGGAGGCTTTTTATCATATGAATTTTATTAGCATTCGAAAAAAACTAATGTTCATGATGGGAACGATTTGCGCTTTATTTGGCATCGCCTTAGCTCTTATTTTATTTTTTGCTATTGACCAATCTCGTCAAGCTGAAGCATTACAAAAAGAAATTTCTCCTCTAGCAACACAATTAAAAGAGCGTGGGGACGCTTATCAAGTACAGCTCTCTGCTTTAAGAGGTTATTTATTACAACGTGATCAAGTTGAATTAGATAAATTTAATGAGATAAGTAAACTTCTTGAGGATAAGAAAGATCTACTTCTTTCAAATCCTAACCTTTCTCAATCTGTGAAAAACACAATGGAATCAGGAGCGGCTTGGAGAAAATTTATTGAAGAAAAAGTTTTCCCCCTTGCAAAAGAACAAAAGTGGGAAGAGGCTTTACAAGTAGCTTATGCAGAAAATGGTACTGTTTATAAAGTAATTGGTGACTTCACGAATTATAGTAATGAACAAGCTAAGTTACGTGATCAATCTATCGCAAAAATTGATCAATCTTCACTACAAATTGAATATGTTGTCTTCTTATCACTTGTTATTTGTATTATTGTAGCTATCACTCTTGCATGGTGGTTCTCTGGTAAACTTGTAAAACCAATTCAACAAATTGATAGTAAACTAAAAGAATTATCATCTCAAGAAGGTGACTTAACGGCCCGCCTACAAGTAAATAGTAATGATGAAATTGGTACGATCGCAACATCATTTAATAAAATGTTAGAAAACCTACAACATATCATCAATCGTGTTCAAAAAACATCTGTGGAAGTACAAAACGCTTCTGAAAATATGCTAGAAAAAACGAATATATCACGTGAGGCGACAATAAAAGTTCAAAGCACAATGTCTAGCTTAAATGCAAGTATTCAATCGCAATCTGCTAGCATGGAAGAAAGCTCAACTGCAATGGACGATATGACAGTAAGTGTTCAGCGCATTGCTGAATCTGCTTCATCTGTAACTGAACTTGCTGTAGCTACATCTGAACAAGCTAACGATGGAAGTACTGTTATTCAAAAATCTGTTTCACAAATGACAACGATACATGACGCGGTAAATGCTACGTCAGAAGTGGTCGAACGTCTAATCACTCACACGAAATATATTGATACAGCTGTACAATCTATTTCTAATATCGCAGAACAAACAAACTTACTTGCTTTAAACGCCTCTATCGAAGCAGCTCGTGCTGGCGAACAAGGAAAAGGTTTCGCTGTCGTAGCTGACGAAGTTCGAAAACTTGCTGAACAATCTAAAACAGCGGCAACAGATATTAACCAGCTACTACATCAAATTCAACAAGACACTGAAACTGCGAGCTCTATGATGTCACAAGGTCGTTCGGAAGCATCTGAAGGCATTCATGTTATTCGTGAAGCTGGTAATTCTTTCACAACAATTGTAGAACAAGTAAATAAAGTATCTACTCAAATGCAAGACATATCAGCAACTGCTGAAGAAATGGCTGCAAGTGCTGAAGAAATGAACGCTTCACTGAATAACATCGCTTCTATTTCGACTGAAGTGTCTAGTGAAACAGCGGCAACAGCACAATCTGCTGAAAAAAAAGTCATTACG
Organism: Bacillus sp. F9_6S_D1_P_5; assembly: GCF_054823925.1. NCBI lineage: Bacteria > Bacillati > Bacillota > Bacilli > Caryophanales > Bacillaceae > Bacillus > Bacillus sp. F9_6S_D1_P_5. The sequence goes on from NZ_JBTREW010000005.1 coordinate 23,460, forward strand.
ATGAATGAAATGACACAAACTGCTAAACAAATGAAACAAACTGTTGAAGAATTAGATCAACTCGTATCTCATTTTAAAACTGAATAAACATTCCAAAAATATTCCTCTTCCAAGAGGGATATTTTTTTGAGCTCATTTCCTGCACTTTATACATATATCCGTTATAATGAGAATCGATATCATTAATATGTAGGGGGTGCTACACATGTCACAACAAGCATTTGAAGAAAAGTTATATGCAAACTTAGAAGCTGTTATTGACCCTGAACTCGGTGTTGATATTATCAATCTTGGATTAGTTTATGACGTTACGGCAGATGAAAATAATAATGCTGTCATTACGATGACGATGACTTCGATCGGTTGCCCAATGGCTGGGCAAATTGTATCAGACGTTAAAAAAGTATTATCTACGAACGTACCTGAAGTCAATGAAATAGAAGTAAATGTCGTTTGGAATCCGCCCTGGTCTAAAGAACGTATGTCACGTATGGCGAAAATCGCATTAGGTATTCGCGACTAAATAAAGAAAGACCTGACATCCTAGTCAGGTCTTTTTCTCTTATTATTTTACGCCTACTGCATCATAAGCTTTCGTTACAGCTTGTACAGCTTTAGAGTTTTTACCATATAAATCTTCAGCTGACTGAAGTGCCGCTTGACGCATCATCTTAAAATCAGAGTTTGCAGTTAAATATTTCGTAAGAGCACGGTAATAAATTTTTTCTGTAGCTTCACGGCCTACTCCAGTTACTTTCACGCCGTAGTGCTCTCCGCCATCAGATACTAAATATGCAGCTTTATTGTTAATACTACTATTAATATGAACGCCACCATTATCCGCTGTTCCAGTATAGCGTTTATTATAATGATCTGGGTAACCTTCACCTGGTTTTAATGGATTTGGAATAGATGCTGGATCTTTCAGAGAACGAAGTGCATCACCAGGTTTTCCAGGTGTATAAATGTCAGCACCTAAATCCCAGCTCTTCTTCTCAACCATGACACCCATAATATCTGATAATGATTCATTTAACGCACCTGACTCATTTTTATAAACAAGATTTGCTGTATGTTCAGTTACAGCATGCGTTAATTCGTGACCGATAACATCAAGTCCCGCAGATAACGGCACAAATGTTGTACCATCACCATCACCATACATCATCTGAATACCGTTCCAAGCTGCGTTATTCCAGCTTTCACCTACGTGAACAGAGGAAATAAGCTTCGCACCTTTATCATCGAAAGAGTTACGATTAAAGGTCTTTTTGTAGTAATCATATACTTTTCCTGCATTTACATGCGCATCAACCGCTGCTTTATCATCAAAGAATTTATTTTTACTTTCTACTTCAATACCTGTATGTCCGAACCATTGTGAGAATATATTAAACAAGTTTTCATCCATATTCTCTGCATCAAATGTATGAACACCTTGTCCACGTTTACCATCAAATAAATGGAATGCTCCTGTTTTCTCATCTTGTGCAATTTCAAATGATTGTTTAGCGCCTAATACTCCGTAACCAAATCCTGTAATGTGATCTACAGCATTATATTTCTCAATGACATTTCCATTCGTTGCATCAACAAAATAATGCCAATAGCCTGGAGCTGGCTTTGAAATCGATGCCTTAACTAAATAGGCAAGATAGTAGTTTCCATCTTTTTCATACACATATAAATCTTTTTTCACACCGTCATAATTTTTTACTGCACCAATTTCTTTCTCAATATCTGCCTTTGCAATCGTTTCTGCTTGTTCTGCACTAATCTTTGCAAACGCAGGAATATTTTTATCTTCTAAATTCGGAATAACTTGCCCGAAGAATGCTTTTACATTATTCTCTTTATCTAGTGTAACAGTTTGATCTGAACCGTACACAGGAATGTTATTATGCTTCTCAACTAGCTTCACATGTGTTGTGCCAGATTCAGCATCTTTTTCTTCTCCAACGACATTGAAGTGTTTATCAATATTTCCTGCTAATTTGAACATATCTTTCTTACTCTCTAAATATTGAAAGACCGTTTCTTTTTTATCTAGTCCTTCTGGTGCTTTCCATTCTTCACCTATGTATGCAGGTGTTTTAAACTCTTGATGATATTGAATTTTTTGTTCTTCTGCTTTCGTTGTCGTTGCTCCAAATGTTCCAAATCCCCCGGCGATAACAGTTAAGGCTAATGCTGATGAAATGACTTGCTTTTTCACTATAACATTCCCCATTCCCATAAAGATTTTTGACACTTTTATACAATTCTTGTTTTTCAAGTCGATACCTTTACCGAAAATTTGAGAAAGTTTTTTCTGACAATTACACTCAAAAAAAGAGGACATCTATCGGATGTCCTCTTTTTCTTTTAATCTTTTATTGTCTTTTTAATTCAATTGCTAAATAATGAGATTGCTCTTTCGCTTCAATATGAATATCTTCTTCCACCGCTTCTGCTGCATCACGCATAACAAGATTTTCACCATTGATTACACTACTTCCTTCAATTTGTACAAGGTACAATTGACGGCCTTCTTTCACAGGAAACTGAATTTCTTTTCCTGCATCTAACGATAAAGAATATAAATTCGCATCTTGGTGAATTTGAATTGGTGCCCCGCCTTCTAATGGAGATACCATATGAAACCATTCGTTTTCACGTTTGCTCCAATCAAATTTAAACTCACCATAGTTTGGCTTATGGTCCGCACGGTCTGGTAAAATCCAAATTTGTAGTAAACGTAGTGTTTCATTTCCTAAATTATGCTCACTATGAAATACACCTGTGCCAGCACTCATATATTGAACATGTCCTCGCTCAATTGTTCCCTGGTTTCCCATGCTATCCTCATGTGTTAAAGCACCATCTACAACGTACGAAATGATTTCCATATCGCGGTGCGGATGCATATCAAAACCAGTTTGCGCCGCTACTAGGTCATCGTTAATTACACGTAATGCACCGAAGTTCATGTTATTAGGATTATAATAATTCGCAAATGAAAAATGAAAATGTGTATTTAGCCAACCGTGATTTGCTCTTCCCATATTTTTATGATCAACTTTTCTAAACATACCCTTCACCTCATATTATCTCGAATTCAAGATTTATTTCAAATTTTTTACTGTAACTTTTTTAGTAATTGTAATAATTGATGTTGCTCTTCTACATTTAAATTTTGAAACTGCTCCGCTTGGAATGTTTCTTGAGGCGGAACGATTTCTTCATATAAAGCTTTTCCCTTTTCAGTTAACGAAATATATTTTGTAGTACCCTCTTGTTCACGACGAATCCACTCCAGCTGCTCCATTTTATTTAAAAGCTGTGTAATATTTCCCTTCGTAACAAATAGCTTATTTCCAAGCTCTTGCTGCGTTAAACGACCATGTCCTCCAACTTGGGCTAGTACATCAAACTGAGCGGCAGATACATTCCATTCTTTCAAATGCTGATTCGTCTCACGAATACTTTTGTTATAAAAACGTGATAAACGAAACCATAATAGTAATCCGAGCCTATCTTCTGTTTTCATTTCATCACCTCGCTCGTTTCATACCATTAGTTTAGAACTAAACTTCATAAAAGTCAATCGCTTACTTATAGTAATCAACAAAAAAGCACAGCGCTATTTCTCCACTATGCTTTACATTAACTTTCTATTTTTATATTCATCTAGCTTCCTCTCCGCGAACTTTCTCGCATCTTTCTCAATCCATCTATCTTCGTACAATTCACTTCCAACATACAATACGTCTCTCTTATGTTGCATCGCATGGCGAAATTCATGCAGTAGTGTTTTGAGCACTTGCTCATACTCTTCCCACATACAAACAAAAATTAATTGTTTTTCTTTATGATAAAAACCACCTACTGGGAATAAGAATTCCTCTTCTTCTTCTCCTAATGATAGAAGCACATGGTTCGCATCACACGTATCACAAAAAATAACTGGCGTTTTACATACTTCAATCAATGAAAACAAATCGTCTCTAAGCCTTTTGACATCCCAAGGAAGCTCCGAATCCAACACATACCAATTCTCCACCTGTTGATATACATTTTGAAACTGGAGTCCCATTTTTCTATATTCCCCTTTCCAAACTCCCTTTTCCTATATGTATGCCACAATATGTAAAATATTAAACATATCCTTCTCTATCAAATAACAACTACTTATTAATTCCTCACCAAAAAGGAATCTATTTAACGATAGATTCCTTTACGATAACACTATATAAAATGCGCTTTTACACATCAATTGTTAAAAATTTAGTTCGTCTTCGTATCCCACTTAAAGATTTTATTTAAAAATTTATATACATTCTTTGACTCTTTCGTCAGAAGTGGACCTAAGATGGATAGTATAAGCACGTATAGTGCTGAGAATGGTTTCAGTACTGACATTAAACCCCCGGCGATACCGATATTGGCCATAATGATGGAGAATTCTCCTCTTGAAACGATTGTTAATCCAATATTTGTTGACGCTTTATGAGATAATCCAGCCTGTCGCCCTGCAATCATTCCCGCTACAAAGTTTCCGATGATTGTAAGAAGGACAGCACCTAACGTTAACCATATCGCTCCGCCTAATGAAAACGGATCAATACTTAATCCGAAACTGAAGAAGAAAATAGCTCCGAAAAAGTCTCTAAATGGAACAACAAGGTGTTCAATTCTGTCACTATGCTCTGTCTCAGAGAAAACTAACCCTAAAAGAAGCGCTCCAATTGCTTCGGCAACGTGAATTGTTTCTGAGAAACCTGCAATAAAGAATAACGAAGCAAATACTACAATAATGAAAATTTCATCCGAACTAATATTAAGCAATTTATTTAATAACGGTGTCGCCTTTCTAGCTACAATAAAGAATAGAAGCATGTATCCTAAAGCAATCCCAATTGAAGTAAGAGCACCTAGGAAGGAAGCATGATCCCCTAGAACTAAACCAGAGACAACTGATAAATATACAGCCAGGAATATATCTTCGAACATAATAATTCCTAAAATTAATTCGGTCTCATTATTACCAGTTCTTCTTAAATCCACTAACACCTTTGCAACGATAGCACTAGAAGAAATCGTAATAATACCCGCAATAATTAAGATTTCTAGTAAAGGGAATCCCATTATAAATCCGTATAATAATCCAAGTGAAAAGTTAATTAAAATATAGATCGTTCCGCCAATTGCAATAGAACGTCCAGATTTAATTAGTTTTTTCATCGAAAATTCTAGTCCTAGATAGAACAGAAGGAACAGAACCCCAATCCGTCCAAGGAAGGAAATGACACTTGCACTTTCAATAAACTTGAAATCGATAACACCTATTGTCGGCGCATGTGGTCCCACTAACATCCCAAGAACAATTAGAAACGGAATTACTGAGAATTTAAACTTTCCAGCAATTACTGCCGCAATTGCAACTAATACTAACGCTGTACCAACTTCAAAAATTAAAGTATCCATCTAGTCAGTCCCCCTATTCGAAAGTAACTCATTAATAATTTTTTTAATTTCTTCTCTCTCGCCTGAAACTACAAGCATATCGCCTTCTTCAATTACTGTTTCTGGCCCTGGATTAAATAGCTTTTTCATATTCTTTTTCATAACTGCAATGATTGTTACGCTATATGTTTTTCTTATCTCAAGATCACCGATTGTTTTTCCAAGTGCTGGAGCAGCATTCTCCACTTTAAACCATTCAATCGCTAAACCTTCAAAGACCATTTCAACATTTTCTAACGCTCTAGGCTTGTATACCATTCCGCCTAATATTGCTGCGATTTGTCTTGCCTCTGAGTCACGTAATGAAATACTTGAGATACTTTCTTCATGGTCTGAATCAAAATGATACATTTCTCTACGCCCGTCATCATGAATAACAATCACCATCTTTTCGTTACCTTTCGTAACGATTTGAAACTTATAACCAATACCCGGAAGTTCACTTTCTCTAATATTCATATTTAGCTCCTCCACAACATTTTTATTTAAATTTTCTGTTTTTCTGTCTTTTATTCATCCAATCAATTTTAGAAATTCTAACCATTCAGGATACCTATGAGTTGGAAATCTTTTATTGTAATAATAAGTCGCTCCTAAAAAGATACTTAAAGATGTAATGATAAAAAATATATTACTTCTCATTTTCAAACTTTTAAGGCTTACATTCAATAAAGATTCTTCTTTCAAATTATCCCCTCTTCCTCGCTTTACATTTAGTTTTTTAAAATGTAAATAATTCTAAAAATATTATTATGTAACATAATCATAACATAAAATACGTTTATGTAACATAATTTTTTAGAAAAATTGATTCTCGTATATTTTTTGCATATAATTTTCTTATTACGGAAAAAAGGAAGTGTATTATATGGTTGATATCTTTAGCAGATTCCTTGAGGTAACGAATAATATTTTATGGTCATATATTCTTATTGCAATGCTAATCGGCTTCGGTCTTTATTTCTCTTTTAAATTAAAATTCGTCCAAATCACTCATTTACGTGAGATGGTCAGTTTAATTAGTAAAGGATTTAGTCAAAAAGAAAAAAAGAAAGATAGCATTTCTCCATTCCAAGCATTTTGCTTAAGTGCGGCAGCACGTATCGGTATCGGAAACTTAGCTGGTGTAGCATTAGCCATTTCAATGGGTGGACCTGGCGCAGTATTTTGGATGTGGTTTATCGCTATCCTTGGAGCAGCTACTAGTTTCGTAGAATGTACGCTCGCGCAAATCTATAAAGTAAAAGATGGAAGCAGGTTCCGTGGTGGACCAGCATATTACATGGAAAAAGGACTAAACAAACGCTGGATGGGTGTTTGGTTCTCACTTCTTATTACAGTTGCGTACGGATTAATTTTCAATTCTGTACAAGCAAATACAGTAACAATCGCATTTGAAAATGCTTTTGGACTAGAGCGAACGATCGTAGGAGCTCTATTAGCTTTATTAGTTGCAGTTATTATTTTCGGTGGTATCAAAAGCATTTCACGTATTACAGAAATGATTGTTCCTCCAATGGCAATTATTTATATTGGTGTAGCAATTTTCGTCGTTATTAACAACTTCACTATGTTACCAAGTATTTTTACAGAAATATTTAACAGCGCATTTGGTTTAGACCAAGCTATCGCTGGTGGTATTGGAGCAGCAATCAAATTCGGGATTCAGCGCGGTTTATTCGCAACAGAAGCAGGTATGGGTAGCTCTCCTAACGCAGCAGCAACATCAGATGTATCTCACCCTGTAAAACAAGGACTTGTTCAAGCATTAGGTGTTTTCGTAGATACATTCTTAGTATGTACATCAACAGCGTTTATCGTATTATGTTCTGGACTTTACAAAGGATCGAATTTAGAAGGTATTGAATTAACACAACAAGCATTAAGCTCACAAATTGGACCGTGGGCAAGCACTTTCCTAGCGATAATTATTTTCCTATTCGCGTTCAGTTCTTTACTAGGAAACTACTATTATGGTGAAACGAACATCGCATTTATTAAAGAAAGCAAAACATGGTTAATGATTTATCGCGTTGCAGTTGTCGGAATGGTATTCTTCGGATCAATCGCTGCCCTTCAAACAGTTTGGAGCCTAGCTGATTTATTCATGGGACTAATGGTATTCACAAACTTAATTGCCATCTCATTCCTTAGCAAATTCGCCTACGCAGCATTAGTAGACTATATTAAGCAAAAGAAACAAGGAAAAGATCCTGTTTTCGTTGCAAGCTCTATCCCTGGTTTACAGAATACAGAGTGCTGGGATGGACAGGATGTAGAAGAAAAACAAAAGGCTGTGTAATAATTAAAAGCGGAGGCGGCTCGTCCAGAATCGCAGGACACTTCAAGCTCTCGACCTTGAAGCGCTTTTTGCTTCGAGCGAGAGAGCGAAATGACCGGAGATTCTAGCCGATGGAGCTGAACATCATTAAAAGCAGAAGCGGCTCGTTTAGAACAAAAGCTATATATCAGAGCAAATCCCTATTACTCCACAGTAATAGGGATTTTTATTTACAACAGTTCATAATTTGTTCAAATTAATTCCAGCAAAAGGGTTGATTTATACGAATTACTAGATTATAATAATTATAAATTAGTAATTGATATAACATAATAACTCAAAAGGAGATTGATCATAATGAACAAACAAGTAATCGAAGTATTAAACAAACAAGTAGCAGACTGGAGCGTTTTATTCACAAAATTACACAACTTCCATTGGTACGTAAAAGGACCTCAATTCTTCACATTACATGAGAAATTCGAAGAGCTTTACACAGAATCAGCTACTCACATCGACGAAATTGCAGAACGTATTTTAGCAATCGGTGGTAAACCAGTAGCAACAATGAAAGAATACCTAGAAATCTCTACTATTCAAGAAGCAGCATACGGAGAAACTGCAGAAGGGATGGTCGAAGCAATCATGAAAGACTACGAAATGATGCTAGTCGAACTGAAAAAAGGCATGGAAATCGCTCAAGACTCTGATGACGAAATGACATCTGACCTACTACTAGGTATCTACACAGAACTAGAAAAACACGCTTGGATGCTACGCGCGTTCTTGAATCAATAATAGATTTAAAAGCGGAGGTAGCTTGCTCAGAATGTGAGGGGGATGGAGCTTTTGACGTAGAGGCGCTCTTTGTCTCGCAGGAAAAAGCGAAGCCACCGAACATTCTAGCTACCGGAGCTGGATATTATGTAAAAGCGGAAGCGGCTTGCTCAGAATCGCAGGACATTGGAGCTCTCGACCTTGAAGCGCTTTTTGCTTCGAGCGAGAGAGCGAAATGACCGGAGATTCTAGCCGCTGGAGCTGGATATTAATTAAAGCGGAGGTGACTTGCTCAGAACAGGAGGGCATTGGAGCTCCTGACGAAGAGGCGCTTTTTGCCTCACAGGAAGGCGCGAAATGACCGACTGTTCTAGTCACCGGAGCTGGATAGATTAAAAGCGGAAGCGGCTCGTTCAGAGTCGCTTTTTTATGTAATGGTTGCACTTAACGGTACACGAAATTATATCAACGATTTTTCAAATATATCGATCATTACCCGCAATATATCAACGATTTTTTCATTATATCGATCATTACCCGCAATATATCAACGATTCGACAAAGGATATCAATTTACCGACAGATCACGACAATATCAGCACCACTCTTCCCTACTCTTATCAATATATTACAATCTCTTTTATGTTAAAATATAGGAAACACCCTTTAGTAAAATAGATCCAAAAAAGCTTTTCCATATTCATCATTTACTACTTAAATGGCGGGAGTGGTTCAGTTGAAAGACTACTTAATTAGAGCATTTTTTGCGTTAATAACGGTTGGGATTGTCTTACTTATAGCTAATATTTTCAATATACGTATCGAGGTGAAAGACTATGCTTTCCTCGTTGTTGTAGCAATTGGTGGCGGCTGGGGTGGCTGGTACCTGTATAAAAAACAAAGTAATCAAAATGATAAAGGCATTCCAAAGTAATACGGAATGCCTTCTTTTATTGCCGTCTATAATAAATAATAAAATTCAAACCGCTAATACAACCAATCGCAATAAACATGCTAAAACTCTGTGCATCCCCAGCTAGATTATACTCATCAACGATAAACCCAGTCATAAACAACGTGATCGCTGAAACACCGATACATAATATCGAAATGAACCAAAGAGAAAATTCATTAATTAGCTCTTTCTTCTGTGTTGAAACAATTAGCATAACAAGAATAGCTGCTGCTAAAATACTTTTAAAAACCGGCCTTAAAAATACGAACTCCTCCATCTATTTCTCCTTTTCCCAAAACATTACATCTCAACATTAACATATTTAACCAAATTAAAAACACATGCCTTTTCAAGATAAAATGACATGTGTTTCCAAAAATATCTATAAAATTGTATTATGATAACTGCTTCCACTTCGTTCCTAAAACAGGACGCTCATAATTTTGAATTGCATGAATTAGTTTATCTGCCGTCTCAGCTGAAACGATCAACTCTTTATTCGATGGATTCATAAACCCTTCTTCCACTGCGCGTTCAATCATTTGCAGAATTGGTCCGTAAAAGTCTTTTATATTCAATAAACCAACCGGCTTATTATGTATACCAATTTGTGACCAACATACTACTTCAAATAGCTCTTCAAACGTTCCGTATCCGCCTGGCAGTGCGATAAAAGCATCCGCAAGTTCTGCCATTTTCGCCTTGCGCTCGTGCATCGTTTCTACTTCAATTAGTTCTGTTAATCCTGTATGCACAATTTCTCCTCGGAATAAACCACGCGGCATAACACCTGTTACACGCCCGCCTAAACGAAGAACTTCATTTGCTACTTCTCCCATTAGTCCAACGCAAGAACCACCGTATACAAGCTCATAATCGTTTTCAACAAACATTTTCCCTAATGCTATTGCCTGCTCTTTGAATTCTGGTCTCTCCCCTAAATTGGAACCTGCAAACACACAAATCTTTCTCATTCCTACACCCCAAGACTATATATTGTTATGATACAATGAATATTGTACAGCATATTGAAGGGATGAGGAAGAAATGGATATCGTCGCATTTCAAAGATGGGTGGAGGAATTTTACGAAAAACGAAGCTGGTCACAGTATAATTCCTTTATTCGCTTAAATTTCTTAACAGAGGAAGTTGGGGAAGTTTCACGCGTTGTTCGTGCCATCGAAATTGGCCGTGATCGTCCTGATGAAGAAGCAAAAACAGAAGAAGAGCTAAAACAAGAACTAAAAGAAGAACTTGGTGATGTACTATCTAATCTTATTATTCTTTCGCAAAAATATGATTTAGACTTACAAGACATTATGGACGCACACGTCACAAAGCTTTCGAAAAGGTTCGAGACATCCAAATGAGAATATTATCAATTATGGTATAATATTCTTGTCACAATACTAAGGGGGATTTTATGTTATCTAAAAAATTGCACGACGCACTAAACGATCAAATGAACTTTGAGTTTTACTCTGCCCACGCTTATATGGCGATGGCTGCTTACTGTACAGCCGAAAGCTACGATGGATTCGCTAACTTTTTCCTTGTACAAGCTGAAGAAGAGCGTTTCCACGCAATGAAGCTTTACAACTATATTAATGACCGCGGTGAGCGCGCTATTATTACTGGATTTGATAATCCGAATAACGAATATGAATCTGTACTGAACGCTTTTGAAGTAGCACTTGAGCACGAGCGTGAAGTAACGAAACGTATTTACAACCTATCTGATATCGCTTGGGATGAGCGTGAACACGCAACAATTACATTCTTAAAATGGTTCGTCGATGAGCAAGTAGAAGAAGAAGCTTCATTCGATAGCATCATCCAAAAATTAAAACGTATTACAAGCGATTCAAACGCATTATTTATGCTAGATGCTGAATTAGAGAAACGTACATTTACGCCTCCAGCTGAGTAGTATTTCAATCACCTTAATAAATGTATTAAGGTGATTTTTTTATTTCTTCTCTCAGCTCAATAACCTTAGCCAAATCCTTCTTATAAAACTTTGAAACCTTTTCAACAAAGTCACTGCTAGTAAAAGTTCCATCCCCTTCTTCTACTATGCTTAAATATCCATGTATGAATTTCAAAAAGGTTCTAGCATCTTCTCCGGTTAATTGATCAATGTTCTCTATAATCTCATCAAACTTCCTTAAACTATCCGCTTCTTTCAACTTCATTCTCCCTCCCTGTATTATTTATCATACCAAAATAAAAAAGCCGTTCATCTCCTAAATAAGAGATAAACGACTTCTTTACTATTTATTAAAGCATAACCCCAACGATAATCGCTGATAATATACTTACTAACGTTGCACCGTATACAAGTTTTAATCCGAATGATGATACAACATTTGCTTGTTTGCCATCGATACTCTTCGTTGCACCTGCGATAATTCCGATTGATGAGAAGTTCGCAAATGATACAAGGAAGATAGATAAAATACCTACTGTACGAGCTGATAAATCACCAGCTACTTTACCAAGGTCAAGCATCGCAACGAATTCGTTCGTTACTAATTTCGTTGCCATAATTTGTCCTGCTGTTAGCATCTCTGATGTTGGGATACCCATTACGAATGCTAACGGTGAGAAGATATATCCTAAAATGCTTTGGAATGTGATGCCGAAAATTGAATCGAATACACCGTTAATTGCTGTAATTAATGCTACGAAACCAATTAACATCGCCGCTACTGTTACAGCGATAGAGAAACCAAGCATAATATATTCGCCTAACATTTCAAAGAATGTTTGCTTCTTATCTTCTTGCAATTCTAAAATATCGTCTTCTTCTTTTACTTCATATGGATTAATGATATGAACGATAATGAATCCACTGAATAAGTTTAGGACAAGTGCTGTTACTACATATTTTGGATCAATCATTTTCATATAAGAACCAACGATTGACATTGATACTGTTGACATGGAAGATGCACAAAGTGTGTATAAACGATTTTTCGGTAATTTGCTTAGTTGATCTTTTACTGTAATGAATACTTCCCCTTGACCAACAATTGCAGCTGCTACTGCATTATATGATTCTAGTTTTCCTAAGCCGTTAATTTTACTTAATAGGAAACCGACTGCACGAATGATAATCGGTAATACTTTAATGTGTTGTAAGATCCCGATTAGTACCGCTAAGAAAATAATTGGTAATAATACTGTTAAGAAGAATGGTGCTTGTCCATCATTTGCTAGACCACCAAATACGAAATTAACCCCTGCTTCCGCAAATTTTAAAATAGCGCCAAACCCATCTGCAATCCCTTTTACTAATACAAATCCGACCTTTGTATTTAGTAAGAAATACGCAAGCACCAATTGAATGACAAGCATAAGTGCAATTGGTTTATATTTAATTTTCTTACGATCTGAACTGATAAGGAAACCTAGTACAAATACTACAAGTAAGCCAACTAAAAACATTACGATTTTCATATGTGAATCCTCCACTTCTCCCACGAGTTATCGGTCGTATAACGTATAACGAATGACGTCTGACCATTGATGTTAAAAAAATTTAAAACCCCTAAATACTATTCAACTGTCATCTAAAATCAGTAAGCGTTTACATAAATTGCAATTTATAAAAGGTAGCTTCTTCTCTCCTACCATACTTGAAAGTCTGAAATTGATACCACCTACAAATCAAATTGTAAGCGTTATCTAACCAGAATGCAATATAAATTTTAAAAGATTTTTATATGTTAATATATTCCTAATTAATTGGTTTTTTCATGCAAATTTACCATAAAAAATAGCCCTAGCTATGAGCTAGGACCCTCTTTTTTATAACATAACACCAACGATAATCGCTGATAGAATACTTACTAATGTCGCACCGTATACAAGGCGTAGACCGAATGATGATACAACATTTGATTGGTTTTCATCGATACCTTTCGTTGCACCTGCGATAATTCCGATTGATGAGAAGTTCGCAAATGATACAAGGAATACAGAGAGAATACCAACTGTACGAGTTGATAAATCACCAGCTACTTTTCCAAGATCAAGCATCGCAACAAACTCGTTTGATACTAATTTTGTTGCCATAATTTGTCCTGCTGTTACCATCTCTGCTTGCGGGATACCCATTACGAATGCTAATGGTGAGAAAATATATCCTAAAATAGCTTGGAATGTAATTCCGAACATTGAGTCAAACAAGCTATTAATTGCTGTAATTAATGCTACGAAACCAAGTAACATCGCTGCTACTGTAATCGCGATTGTGAAACCAAGCATAATATATTCACTTAACATTTCAAAGAATGATTGTTTTTTCTTATTTTCTAATTTCAGTGTATCTTCTTCTTCTGTAATATCGTACGGGTTAATAATATGAATGATAATGAAACCACTAAATAAATTTAATACAAGTGCTGTTACTACATATTTCGGTTCGATCATTTTCATATAAGAACCAACGATTGACATTGATACTGTCGACATGGAAGATGCACATAATGTATATAAACGATGTTTTGGGATTTTACTTAATTGATCTTTTACCGTAATAAATACTTCCGCTTGTCCAACAATGGCAGCTGCTACTGCGTTATATGATTCTAGTTTTCCTAGACCATTTACTTTACTTAACAACGTACCAATAGCACGAATAATTATCGGTAAAATTTTAAAGTGTTGCAGAATTCCGATTAAAACGGCAAAGAATACGATTGGTAATAACGCTGTTAAGAAGAATGAAACCTCTCCTTTATTAACAAGACCGCCAAATACGAAAACGATCCCAGCTTCCGCATATCCAAGAAGCGCGCCAAATCCATCTGAAATTCCTTTTACTAAAATATAACCAACTTGCGTATTTAATAAGAAATAACTTAACGTTAGCTGAATAACAAGCATGATTGCGATTGGTTTATACTTAATCTTCTTTCGATCGGAGCTTATAAGAAAACCGAGTATGAATACAACGAGTAATCCTACAGGAAACATAACAAACTTCATTAATAAAATCCTCCATTTAACTCTTCATTAACGTTGAACGTCTGACCACTCAAAATAAGAAATAATCCGAACTTTCCATTTCTCCTCCAAAACCTTCAATCGGATAGGAAAGATCATAAAACCTCTTGTTTCAAAGGCATTTTCCATTCTAACATAAATTACAACTCATATCCGCAATTTTCTTAAAAAAATTACATTTTATTATAAAACATTCATGAATGTTCGTCTTTTACATTTCAAAGTAAACTTTAACCGACCCTCACAAATAGCGGAATAAAACAAAAAAATGAGCATCAAGTTTCACTTGATGCTCACCTCATTATACTGCTTTTTCTTTATCAGCTACTGCTGGCTTATCCCAGCACTCTGTATTGTTCAAACCTGGAATAGACTCCGCATAGAATACTGGATCTTTTCCCTGTTTCTTTTGTTTCACATAATCTGATAATGCCGCGAAAGCATACTTTGAAAGGAATACGATTGCTACTAAGTTAATAACAGCCATAATACCCATGAATAAATCTGCTAAATCCCAAACGATTTGAATTGTTGCTACAGATCCTAACATAACCATACCAAGCACAGCAATGCGGTACGCTGTTAATAACACTTTACTTCCATTTAAGAATTCAATATTTGTTTCACCATAGTAGTAGTTACCTACTAATGAACTAAATGCAAACAAGAAGATGGCAACCGCTACAAATATAGATGCCCACGGTCCGATATGTTGGCTTAATGCTTGCTGCGTTAATTGAATACCATTTAAATCAGCTGCATTATGCACATCTGATAAAAGAATAATAAATGCTGTACAACTACAAATTAATAATGTATCTGTAAATACCCCTAAAGTTTGAATGAAACCTTGTTTAACTGGGTGCGTTACGTTTGCAGTCGCAGCTGCGTTCGGCGCACTACCCATACCTGCTTCATTTGAGAATAATCCACGTTTTACCCCTAGTAAAATCGCAGCTCCTAATCCCCCACCTACTACTTCTTTAATTCCAAATGCATGTAAGAAAATCTCTTTAAATACATACGGAATTGCCGTAATGTTTGTTACAACAACGAATAATGCCACTGCTACATAAATAATTGCCATTACTGGAACAATCATTTCAACCGCGCGTGCAATACGTTTTACTCCGCCGAAGATAATAACTGCAAGTAAACCAGCCATTACAAGGCCTACTAATCTACTGTCTGTTTTGAATGCCCCATCAAAAGCAGCAGCTACAGTATTAGACTGTACAGCGTTAAAAATTAATCCGAAACTTACTGTTATTAAAACAGAGAAAATAGCTCCAAGCCAGCGCTTATTTAATCCTTTTTCCATATAATAAGCTGGTCCACCACGGAACGCATTCCCATCTTTTACTTTATAAATTTGCGCTAATGTGCTCTCTACAAATGCAGAAGCACCCCCAATTACCGCGATTAACCACATCCAAAATACTGCTCCTGGTCCACCTGCTGAAATTGCGATAGCTACACCAGCTAAGTTACCAGTACCTACACGAGAAGCTGTACTCATACAAAAAGCTTGGAACGATGATACACCGCTCTTCTCTTTTTGCGCTTTCCTCGTTTTCGAACTTGCCCCGTCCCCAAGCAATCGAATCATTTCACCGAAGTAACGAACTTGGACAAATTTCACACGAAACGAAAAGTAAAGTCCTAACCCAATTAACATCGCAATAATGACATATGACCAAAGGACATTATTTATATCCCCAATTACCTTAGCTAAAAAATCCATAATTGCATTGCCCCCTCTTCCTAACAATAAGAAAATTATATTCTAAAAACTTTTAGTAATCAAGAACTTTATGTTAGGTTTTATGACATGGTTACGTTAATTCTCTTAACATATATGTTTTTTACGTAAAAATATAACCCGTACGTGCATGTATCCAATACTCAATCACTCATCCCATTCGACCAGTCATACTTTTAAGACAGTACGTTCCCTACAAATAACAAGAGGAATGAACAAACAAAAATTATATTAATAATTACCTCTCACTCTTTTCATCATTTACTACAACAAAAAAGGCGAGCATCGAATTCATCTCGATGCTCGCCTTTTCATTATACTGCTTTTTCTTTATCCGTTACTGCTGACTTATCCCAACACTCTGTGTTCGTTAAACCAGGAATAGAATCTGCACTGAAGACTGGATCTTTTCCTTGTTTCTTTTGCCTTACATAGTCTGCCAAAGCAGCATACGCAAATCGCCCAAGAAGTGTAATCGCAATTAAGTTCGTGATTACCATTAGTCCCATAAATAGATCCGCCATATTCCATACAACTTGAAGCGTCGCAACAGAACCGAATAATACCATTCCAACTACCGCAATACGGTAAATTGTTAACCACGTTTTACTTTGTTTAATGAATTCAATATTCGTTTCACCATAATAGTAGTTTCCTAAAAGAGAACTAAATGCAAATAAGAAAATAATAATCGCTAAGAAGCTACTTGCCCATGGGCCGATTTGTGAGCTTAATGCATTTTGCGTTAATTCAATACCTTCTAAATTTGTTGCTTTATATGCACCAGAACATAGTACGATAAATGCTGTTGATGTACATACTAAGAATGTATCTACTAATACGCCAATTGTTTGAATAAAACCTTGTTTTGCTGGATGTGTTACATCCGCTGTGGCTGCCGCGTTCGGCGCACTACCCATACCTGCTTCGTTCGCAAATAATCCGCGCTGAATACCATATTTCATCGCAGCACCGATACCGCCACCTACAGCTGAATCTAAACCGAATGCACCTTTAAAGATTTCAGTAAACACATCTGGTATTAAATAGAAGTTTTTAATGACAACAAAAATAGCTACCGCAATATAAATAAGCGCCATTGGCGGAACAATCATTTCCGACATACGTGCAATACTTTTCACACCACCAAAAATAATAACCGCAACTAATGCAGCTAATGCAATACCAACAATATAACGCTCTAAACCAAATGCATTTTCAAACGCTAATGTTACTGTATTCGCTTGTACTGAGTTAAAAATTAAACCGTAACTAATTGTAATAAGGATAGAGAACCAAATTCCCATCCAACGTTTATTTAAACCTTTTTCCATATAATAAGCAGGACCACCACGGAAGCCACTGCCATCTTTTATTTTATAAATTTGCGCAAGCGTACTTTCTACGAAACTTGAAGAAGCCCCAATAATCGCAATAACCCACATCCAAAATACTGCGCCAGGCCCACCCATTGAAATAGCTAATGCTACACCAGCTAGGTTCCCGATACCAATACGAGCTGCTGAACTCATACAGAACGCTTGGAAAGAAGATACACTACCTTTTTTACGCGTCTTTCCAGTTAATCCATCACTCATTAGTCGAACCATTTCCCCTAAATGAGTAATTTGTACGAATTTCAATTTAATAGAAAAATAAAGACCTAAACCAATTAACATTGCAATAAGAATATATGACCAAAGAATTGTATTCGTTGATGAAACAAATTGCTCTAAAATATTCATACAATTAACCCCTCCTTTTCTCCATAAAACGAATTATATTTAAAAAACATTCAAAAATCAACATTTTTCGACAATTTGCAATTTCCAAATATTAGCCAGGCTCGCAGTAACAATATCTTTATGACTGCCCTCTCTCTAACTGCGCATACTAAAACAAACAATAAATTCACAAACAACCCCATTGACAAAAATACCAACCTGTAACTATAATGATTACAACAGGTTGTAACAAACCTAATTACAATACATTCATTCACTTTCAGATATACACTTTAACAAAACATTTTGGAGGGATTTATTATGAAAATCGGAATTATCGGAGCAACTGGTAAAGCAGGAAGTCGTATTTTAAAAGAAGCATTAGATCGCGGACATGAAGTAACTGCAATCGTAAGAAACGCTGCAAAAATTACAGAAGAAAACGTAAAAGTTTTAGAGAAAGATGTATTCTCTCTTACATCTAATGACCTGCAGGCATTTGACGTAGTTGTAAATGCATTCGGCGCTCCAGCAGGCGAAGAACACCTTCACGTAGATGCAGGAAATGTACTAATTGAAGCTATGAAAGGTGCTCCTAACACAAAATTACTTGTAGTTGGCGGAGCTGGAAGCTTATTTGTAGACGAAGAGAAAACAACACGTGTATTTGATACACCAGGTTTCCCGAAAGAATACCTTGCAACTGCTCAAAACCAAGGTAAAAACTTAGAAATTCTGCAACAAACAAACGATATTACTTGGACATTCATCAGCCCTTCTGCACTATTCGCATTAGGAAAACGTACTGGTTCTTACAAAGCTGGAAAAGATAATCTTCTTGTTAACTCAAAAGGTGATAGCTACGTAAGTTACGAAGACTTCGCAGTTGCAGCACTTGATGAAATCGAAAATCCAAAACACGTAAATGAACGCTTCACAGTTGTTTCTGAAGCTGAATAATAGAAAAAGCTCGTAAAACATAATGTTTTACGAGCTTTTTCTATTATTACACTTGTTCTAAACCATTTGGAGTAATCTTGAAGGAAATTTCTTTAAACTTTTTCTTATCCCCTTTTCCAACGAACTCACTATTTTTATACCAGCTTAAACGATCTGATTCTGCATGGTATGCTTTCACTACGTCTCCATACTGGAATGAGCTTCCATTTACTTGCTCAGCAAAATTCTTCGAAGTTTCTTGTCCTTCTGCTGTTACATGTTTTTTCTCAATCCCATTTTGATCATATAGCGTAATTCCCATGTATAATTCATTTTTAAAGTAGCTATGAATTTGTTCATCTGTATACGTTACATGTAGTTTCTTTTCTTCATGATTAAACGTTACAATTGAAGCAATATCATTGTAAAGACCTTGATAAACAAGACTATCTCCATACGTTACTTCTAAAGCTACTTCTGTTACTTTCTTGTTTCCAAAACGATCTTTCGTTTCTACTTTCACTGTTTGTTTACCAATGTTTGTCGTATCCGGTTTTTCTACAAAACCTACTACTTCTCCATCATTCACTTCAACAAACTTCTTCGCGTCTAACGTTTCGCTATTTGTTCCGATTACTACTTTTTGTGGCACGACTTTTACTTCTTGCAACATATCCATTCTCTCAAAGCCTTTTTCCGTCACTTTAAAGAATAGTTCTTTTGTCCCTTTTTTCTCACCTTGGCCAGCAAAATTATTATTTTGATACCATTTTAAGCGGTCTGGTTCTGCATGGAATACTTTCACTACATCTCCATACTCAAACTGCAGTCCATTCACTTGCTCTGCAAAGTTCTTTGAAGTTTCTTGCCCTTCCGCTGTTACACGCTGTTTCTCCGTTCCGTTTTGATCATATAATGTGATTCCCATGTATTGTTCTTTATCAAAGTATTCATGAATTTGTTCATCCATATCAGTCGCATGTAATTTCTTCTCTTCATGCTTTAATGTTACAACTGACGCGATTTCATTGTTATATCCTACATACGCAATACTATCTCCATATGTTACTTCTAACGGTACTTCTGTCACTTGCTTATTTCCAAACATATCTTTCGTTTCTACTTTTACCTTTTGTTCACCGATTTTTGTTGTAATTGGTTTTTCTACAAAACCGATTACTTCACCGTCTTTTACTTCAACAAAAGCTTTTGGATCTAACTTTTCAATGTTGGTTCCGACTACTACTTGCTGTGGTTTCGCCGTTACTTCTTGTAAACTATCTTTTAATTCAAATCCTTGCGGAGTAATCTTAAAGAATTTTTCTTTTTTATTTTTAGCTTCCCCTTGATCTGCAAGTTTATTATTTTGGTACCATTTCAGACGGCTTGGTTCTGCGTGGAATACTTTTACTACATCACCATATTCAAAATCCACTCCATTTAGTTCCAGCGCGAATCGTTTTCCAGTTTCTTGTCCTTCTGCTAATACACTTTTCTTTTCAATTCCATTTCGATCATATACCGTTAAGCCCATGTATTCTTCTTTTTCAAAACGGTAATGTATTTTATTATTAGTAAAGTTTACATTTAACTCTTTTTCATTGTGACGAAGCGTCACTGTTGACATTACATCATTTGAAATCCCTTGAAAAATGATACTGTCACCATAAATCCCATTAACTTGAACAGGAATTGAATTTTTATTTCCCTTCTCATCCTCAATTTCTACTAACACTTCCTGTTTTCCACCCTGTAATTTAGACCATACAATCTTACCTGTTACTTTTACATTCTCCCCTAAGTTTCGGACTAGTTTACTTGCTTGATTCTCATCAGAATCTGTACCAACTAAAAGGTTTTGCACCTCATTAACAGGTTCACCATACGGAACTTTATACGGTTCAACTTGCTTTTCACGAATATCATTACTATCTGTAGCTTTCCATATTTCTTTTTCTAATTTAGGTAACTTTAATTTTTCTATTTTCGCTTTAATATCATCATTTGGCGTTAATCCCCATTCCTCAAAGAAAGGAACTAAATTTTGCCCTGCCACTTTTGATGTCATATACACAAACATTTGCTTTTTCTCTTCATCAGAAGTAGGCATTTCACTCTGTGGTAACAAACGATAAGCTTGATGTAACCTAGGATAGAAATGTTCTCCATACACTACATTTAATTGCCAAAACATCGTAAGCGGATTAATTTCATCAATTACTCTTTCCGCAATAGGTCTTTGTAAATACTCAAATGATTTTTCATAATGTTCTTCCATGTCTAGTTTATTCCCTAATGCTTTTTGTACTGCTAAAGAATAAATGTTGACTGTTACTTCCCCAACAGCATCCCAGTCCCAAGGCCTTTGTTGATGTAAATGTCCAACTTCATGCCATGGTCCCCAGCCATCCTTTTCAAGCACTTCTATATCTAAAACTCTATTCATTGCGCTTGGAATATATGCTGTATGATAATTTGTTGCAAACATAAAGTCATCTTCATCCGGATTCCGTTTTTCAACGAACTGAACGTAATGATTTGGAGATTTCACGACTCCAATACCGTCCTCAGATAATCCTGCTACTGCATTTTCCAAACGAATAATCTTATCATGTAAATTCATTAACTTTGTTGGATCTGTATCGTTCATATGATCTTGAACAGCACTATAACTCGCAGTAATTAAACTTCTCTCACCTTTTAATTCCACTGCATAAGGATCTTTATATTTCTTCAACATTTCATCAAAATCTTTTTTCGTATGCTTACCTAAAATAAACAAAGGAAAGTGACTTCCACCATTCGTAACAGAAGCCGTTACCTCACCTTCGTCATTCATATTATAAAAATACAAAATACCACCATTTGATGATGAAATAACATTTTTACCAGGTTTTAAATCAAACTTTTCAGGATCCTTTTCATCATATGATCTTGTTCCTATAAAAGCTTGAATAGACTGCGTTCCTTTTATTTCAATTGTAATCTTTTCATTTGGCGCTGCATAAATTCCAGTCGGTTCGTTAACCGAAAGGTGAAAAGTTACTTTTAAGCGTTCTGTTTCCTTTTCTATATCACCTTTTCCAGGTACATGAAACGTCCTCTGCTCAAATTTATTCTCTGTAACCTCTTCTAATTTCCCACCTTTATTTTCTTCCAAAGGTGCTGCATATCCTTTCGATGCTTCGAAAGCTACTGGCGATAATAATGTAGATATACATATTCCAGCCACTAATACCCTACTCGTCTTTTTCTTCGACATAATCTGCGTCCCCTGTTCCTTTATTTAGAAAAACCACCCTATATATTCATTTAATAAGACATCCTATTATTTTTATAAAAACATTTAATGAATAGACTAACACCTCGCACACCTGTATCAATTACTACCGCATTCCTCTCCATGTATTCGCTTTCTTACAGAATAAAATTTTTATGTACTGTATCCTCCTCACTTCTCTCTACTTGTGATGAGTTCTCTGTCTACATAAAAAGAGAATAGTAAAAGATTTTCGGTCTTGTCATCTATACATGTATAAATACAAATAACAATATGAACTTACATTTTCTTCATATATGACCATCTATAGGTAGTTTTTCCAACTGAATTCTACACGCTTTCTACTTCGTTTGATAGCCTTTTCAATCCGAATAATGTTACAATTTTGTGAATACAATCCATTAATTGTAACGTTTGAATTTTAATATATTTATATTATTTCTAAATAGAGTTCAAACTGTATAAACAGTAATTTTATCCCGCATTTAATTTTTCCAATATAATTTTATCATTCATATAAAAAAAGCATTGGCACACGCCAATGCTTTTTCTTTATCTCTTTAGATTCGGTTTATGTGGTTCATTTGGAGTATGTGGTTTATTGTTATCATGACCATTTGTTGTTTTCCAACTTACCGATAACTCCGGACTTGTTTTTTCTTCACTACGCTCAAGTAATACAACCGCATTTTGAATCGTCGGTGTACCTTTATGTGCAATCCCTTGTAACTTCGTTAAATTCCCTAATACTTTAAAGCTAAATCCACCAGCTGGTGTTTGTTTCGGAATTAAAATGCGGAACTTTTCTCCTACATTAAATTCAGTTTTTGCTTCGCCTTTTTCATTTACAAACTTCGCGCCCGCTGGTGCACCTGTTGCTTGCACTTTATACGTTCCGCTTTTCGCGTTTGTTTCTACTGTGTACAAACCTGTTTCAAAGAAATCATTTTTCAACACTGCTTGTTGTTCTTCTGACGGCACGACGCTCATCGTAATTTCTTGTAATTCTTCACTAGCGCTTGCCTTTGCAACGATGTCTTTCGTTACTTTTTCTACATTTTTATTACGGAACTCTAAATCGTTAATATCAATTTGCTTTAACGCATTCCACACCGCAAGTTGCGTTGCGTAATGGGCATCTCTCCAATCAGAAACACCTAATTCTTGTGGGCTCTTCTGTGGATATCCGTTTAATAGTACACGGTACACATTAATATCCACTTTCCCCATTTCCGGTAAATCTTGACCACTTGGAGATTTCAAATCTACATTTAAACAAAAGGCAATTTTACCATCTGCTGTTTTAATAAGCTCTGTTCGAATTGGTTTCTTCTTTGACTTACTATAACTCCAATCCATCTGATACTTTGTATGATCCATAACTTCCGCGAATGCTTTTTGCAGCGGAAATAACACAAATAAAACACTTAAAAAAACAGCCAAAAGTTTGAACGATTGCTTTATATTCATGTTTACAGCCCCTTATGAAATAACAAATTTACTAATAAGTAGTATTTAGTTAGAAAAATTTTTTATGCATAAACAAAACAAAAAAGAGTGCAAACTGTTTGCACTCTTCTTCTCCACTATATGTTTAGAAATCAAAGTTATCAGGGTCTGGACCAACGCGGTGATTTTCGTTTAATGCGTCGATTTTCTCCATATCTTCTTTCGTTAATTCGAAATTAAATATATCGGCATTTGCAATGATTCGTTGTTCTTTCGTTGACTTCGGAATTGTTACAACTTCATTTTGAAGGTCCCAACGTAAAATGATTTGAGCTGTCGTTTTCCCATGCTTATGAGCAATTTCTTGCAATGTTTCATTATCTAACAATTGACCTTGCATAAGTGGTGACCATGCTTCCATTTGAATACCTTGCTCTTTACAGAAAGCTTGTAATTCTTTTTGTGTTAAACGTGGATGATATTCTACTTGGTTAATCATCGGCTTAATTTCTGCACCTGCTAGTACGTCTTGCAGATGATGAACTTGGAAGTTACTTACGCCAATTGCACGTACGCGTTCTTCTTTATAAAGTGTTTCTAACGCTCTCCACGTATCTTTGTATTTCCCTTCTACAGGCCAATGAACAAGATATAAATCTAAATAATCTAGCTCTAATTTTTTTAAGCTTTCTTCATATGCAGCAAGTGTCGTTTCATATCCTTGATCTGAATTCCACACTTTTGAAGTAATGAATAAATCTTCTCGAGAAATCCCTGCTTCTTTTATACCTTCGCGAATTCCTTCTCCTACCGCTTTCTCATTTCCATAAATCGCTGCTGTATCGATACTGCGGTATCCTGCTTTAATCGCCGATTTCACAGCTTCTACAAGTTCTGGTCCGTCTTCTACTTTAAATACACCTAAACCGAACCAAGGCATTTCTACACCGTTATGCAATGTTGTTGTACTTTGTAAATTTTTCATTATATTTTCTCTCCCTTATTTCACTTGATCTCTTTTTTCTAATGTCATACTCCACGCTGTTAAAATAACAGCCCCTGCTACCATGATGCCGCCTACCCAGGCCGTATGAATTAACCCTAACGAGTTCGTTACAATACCACCCAAGTAAGCACCAAGAGCAATTCCTGCGTTAAATGCTGCAATGTTAATCGCAGATGCTACATCAACAGCGCTAGGTACAAATCTCTCAGCCAATATAACGACATACACTTGTAGTCCTGGAACATTCATAAACGCGAATAGTCCCATGAAAATAATTGTGATGAGTCCAGCGACTTTAAACGGTGCTGTAAATGTTAAAACAAATAATACAATTGCTTGAATAAAGAACATGTAAAATAGCGCTTGAATCGGATTATGATTTGATAATTTTCCGCCAATCATATTCCCTATTGCAATTGCGATTCCGTACACTAACAAAATAATTGTAACGGTACTTGCTTTAAATCCTGTTACTTCTTGTAATAACGGAGATAAGTACGTAAATGTTACGAATGTCCCCCCGTACCCTAATGCAGTAATGATAAATACAAGTAATAGTCTTCCATTCGTAATCAGCTTACATTGATCGCGAAATGATACAGACGTACCTTTTTTTAAGTTAGAAGGAATTAGCATACTGTTGGCGATTAAGGCAACGATTCCAATTGCCACAATGACCATAAACGATGCTCTCCAGCCAAATTGTTGCCCAATAAATGTTCCAATTGGTACACCTGTAATGGTCGCAACAGTTAAACCAGTAAACATAAATGCAATCGCACTCGCACGTTTATTCTCTGGTACAAGCGCAGCCGCAATTGTGGATCCTATCGACATAAAAACGCCGTGTGCAAACGCAGATACAACCCTTGCGATAAGCAACACAGTGAAACTTGTTGCCACTGCCGCAATTCCATTACCAATAATGAAAATAATCATAATCCACATTAATAACGTCTTTCGCGACATACTAGCTGTTAATGACGTTAATACTGGGGCACCAAATGCTACTCCTAATGCATATAAAGAAACGGTTAAACCCGCTGTTGTAACAGAAACATGTAAATCCTCTGAAATAGATGGTAATAAACCGACACTAATAAATTCGGTTGTACCAATTCCAAACGCACTAATGGCTAGTGCTAATAAAGCAAACATACTTCTCCGATTCGTCTGTACTGCCGAAGAAGATACTGTATATGAATTCAATTGAACTCCTCCTTAATGCGAGAAATCCAATCATAATAGTATGAAAAAAGGCCTTTTTTCTTCTACAAAAATAACTTTACTGCTCATATATGCTATTATGAATGGCTTCACTCTTTTTTTGAAGAACGCACTTAAAAGTACGATAGGTACCAAAAAGTAACATAGGTACTTTTTAGTACCGTACTACTCATTTCCCTCTTACGTATGCTATTATGGAACATATTCAACATGATAAAAAGTACGTACTTTAAAGTGCTATAGGCACTTTTTAGTAACATTTAAATGATTTAGCTTCTTTTGCTGGAGAACTGAAATCTACATTCATCAAAGGAGATTTTTATATGAAGAAATATAATATTCCCGTTGAAGCCACGTTAGAGGTTATCGGCGGAAAATGGAAAGTCGTTATTCTTTGCCACTTAACGAAAGGTACAAAGAGAACGAGTGAATTAAAACGTCTTATGCCTGGTATTACACAAAAGATGTTAACACAGCAATTACGCGAGTTAGAAGATGATGGAGTTATTCAAAGAAAGATATACAACCAAGTACCACCGAAAGTAGAATATTCCCTTACAGACTACGGTTGGTCTTTAGAATCCATTCTTGATTCTCTTTGCACTTGGGGCGAATGCCATCTTGAAAAAAGCGGTAATACATCGATGCTAATTACAGAAGGTGAACAATAAAAAAAGGAAAAAATGAACATAAATTTGTCCATTTTTTCCTTTTTTTATTTATATATACGTACATTTCTAGCTTTAACAAAATAATTTATGCGCTTTCATGCCTTGTCAGTACTACGTTATACGCTTAATATCAAATAATTAGGAATCATTTTTATGTTAACATAGGTGCATATAGTATATAATATAGGATATATATTATATACACTTTCCGATAAAGGAACTTTCCATTATGCGGACAAGCCATGTATCGGACAGTTCATAAATAATAGGTAGGACATTATGGTTTTGGATTTATGATTTCAGCTTACTTGCTGGCATAAATTTAAAGGCATTTTATTGTGCTTTGTGAAACTTTGTATAAAGTTTCGCAAACGTTTACTATCTTACCTATCAAAAATAAGAGTATTGCTATCGTAAAGGAGAATTGGAGATGCCAGAAACTATGACTCAAACAAAGCCAGAACAAGAAACTGTACAAATTTCTGCTAGCCAAGGACAACTTGATGTACTTGATCAGTTGTTAAAACCTGAGGTACAAGAATCATTAACAACACTAGTAGAACAGCTTCCAAAATTAACTGAGCTTGTTAACATTTTAACTAAGTCTTATGACTTCGCTCAAACTGTTGCTACTGATGAAGTATTAAAAAGCGACACTGTTGGTGCAATCACAGAGCTTGTAGAACCTGTAAAAGATACAGTGAAAAGCATGGCTGCAACTGCTATCGAAGCGAAAGATCGTGCTGACGAAAGCAACGAAGTTATCGGCCTGTTCGGTCTATTAAAGTTACTAAAAGACCCACAAGCACAAAAAATGTTCCGCTTTGTGAACGCATACCTTCAAATTAGTGCAGAACGTAACAATAAATAATTTAACTTATAACAACAATTAGTAAAGACGGGGGATATCATACTATGTCAAAACAAATTGTCATCTTAGGCGCTGGTTATGGCGGTCTTCTTGCCGCTTTAAACGTACGTAAATATTACAGCAAATCAGAAGCACAAGTTACAGTGATTAACCAATACCCAACACACCAAATCATCACTGAATTACACCGCCTTGCAGCTGGTAACGTGTCTGAGCAAGCAATTGCAATGCCACTTACAAAGCTTTTCAAAGGTAAAGATATCGATCTTAAAATTGCAACAGTTGAGTCATTCTCAGTTGATAGCAAAGAAATCAAACTAGCTGGCGGCACTACTTTATCTTACGATGCACTTGTAGTTGCTTTAGGAAGTAAAACTGCTTACTTCGGTATTCCAGGACTAGAAGAAAACAGCATGGTATTAAAATCTGCTGCTGATGCGAACAAAATCTACAAACACGTTGAAGACCGTATTCGTGAATATGCGAAAACGAAAAACGAAGCTGATGCTACAATCGTAATCGGTGGTGGCGGATTAACTGGCGTAGAGCTAGTTGGTGAGCTTGCTGACATTATGCCTAAACTTGCAAAAAGCCACGGCGTAAATCCAAAAGAAGTTAAACTTCTTCTTGTTGAAGCAGGTCCAAAAATCCTTCCTGTATTACCAGACCACTTAATCGAACGTGCAACTACTAGCCTAGAAGCACGCGGCGTTACATTCTTAACAGGTCTTCCTGTAACAAACGTTGCTGGCAATGAAATTGACTTAAAAGACGGTCAAAAACTTGTTGCTAACACATTCGTGTGGACAGGCGGCGTACAAGGTAACCCATTAATCGGTGAATCAGGTCTTGAAGTAAACCGTGGTCGTGCAACAGTTGATGCATACCTACAATCTACTTCTCACAAAGACGTATTCGTTGCTGGAGACAGCGCTGTTGTCTTCGCTCCAGACGGACGTCCATACCCACCAACTGCACAAATCGCTTGGCAAATGGGTGAGTTAATTGGATACAACTTATACGCAGCACTAGAAGGCAAAGCATTCGAAGAGTTCGCACCTGTAAACTCTGGAACACTTGCTAGTCTAGGACGTAAAGATGCTGTTGCTACAATCGGAGCAAGCAATACTCCACTTAAAGGCTTACCAGCATCATTAATGAAAGAAGCAAGTAACGTTCGTTACTTATCACACATTAAAGGTCTATTCAGCTTAGCTTACTAATCTGAATATAAGCCCGAATCATGCCCTGCATGGTTCGGGCTATTTTTGTCCGTAATTTCCTCTAACTTATTTATTCGGCGGATGAAGAATATAACCCTTTTAATTATCTAAATTTACTGATTATTTTATGTCTAAATTGTGTATATGAAAGGATGGAAGTATTCTTTCTACCCCCATCCTTTCACACAAACTATTCTCCTAACTTCACTAAGCTGTAATTCTTCTTCCCTTTACGAATAATAATAAATCGTCCATCAAATGAATTCTCTACAGTAACATCCGTACCCACATCTGTTACTTTTTCGCCATTCATCGAAATAGCTCCGTTATTAATATCTTCACGTGCTTGTCGTCTAGATGGTTCAATCCCTAAATCAACTAGCCATTCTACGATGTTTTTCGTCTCTTTTGAAGACTGAAACGTTGGCATCTCTTTAAAGCCTTGCTCAATTTCATCAGCTGTTAACGATTTAATATCTCCGCTAAATAACGCTGCGGTAATTTTCACAGCTTGCAGGAATGCTTCTTCTCCATGAACGAATTTCGTCATTTCTTCCGCTAATACTTTTTGCGCTTCACGTTTATGAGGTTCTGTTTCTACCTTCACTACCAATTCATCAATGCGCTCTTTCGTTAAGAACGTAAAGTATTTCAAGTATTTAACAACATCACGATCATCTGTATTCACCCAGAACTGGTAAAATTCAAACGGTGTTGTTTTTTCAGGATCAAGCCAAACCGCACCACCTGCTGATTTACCAAACTTCGTACCGTCTGATTTCAATAATAACGGAATTGTTAGTCCGAACACTCTCGCTTCGTGCCCTTCTAACTTACGAATTAAATCTAAACCACTCGTAATATTGCCCCATTGGTCACTACCGCCAATTTGCAGTTGAACATCTTCTTTCGTGTATAAATGATGGAAGTCCATCGCTTGCAAGATTTGGTACGTAAATTCTGTGAAAGAAATTCCTGTATCTAAACGACTTGCTACAATGTCCTTCGCTAACATGCTATTAATGCTAAAGTTTTTTCCGTAATCACGTAAAAATTCGATAATGCTTATTTCATGTGTCCAGTCGTAGTTATTTACCATCTTCACTTCGCTATTTCCGCCAAAATCAAACAGCTTTTTCATTTGCGCTGTTAACGCATCCACGTTATGCTGAACAACTTCTAACGTTTGAAGTTGACGTTCTGATTGACGTCCGCTCGGATCACCAATTGTTCCTGTTGCCCCGCCAATTAAAATAACTGGATGATGGCCAGCTAACTGGAATCTCTTCATCATCATAAACGGAATCAAATGTCCAATATGCATACTATCACCAGTCGGATCAACTCCGCAGTATAGTGAGATCTTTTTCTCTTCTACTAGCTTACGTAAACCGTCTTCGTCTGTCTGTTGATTAATGGCACCGCGCCATTCTAATTCATCAATAATATTCATCTTTTGTCATCCCCTCTATTTTTTGAAAACAAAAAGTCCCTATGTCTATGACATAGGGACGATTATTCACCGTGTTACCACCCAGTTTGTATAAATAGCATAGCTACTCATACCACTCTTAGCAATAATATCGATTGCCAATCCGCTTAGCATTACCTAAGATACTCCAGAGTGTAATTCGCAAGTTTGTTTGTGCTAGGTTCCAGCAACCCCTAGCTCTCTCATTAACAGTGACAAACTGCTACTGGGCTCTTTCAACGTATATTATTTGTTAAATTATTAGCCATTATATTGAATTGAAAACAAATTGTCAACAATACCCAAATGTTATTTTAAAATAATTCATATTTTCATACGTATTTCGTTACTCTTTATCTTCTCCAATAATCCTTACTTCTCGCTCTAACTTCACGCCAAATTTCTCTTCAACTGTCTTTTGTACGAAGTGAATTAAATCAATGTAATCTTGTGCTGTTCCGTTATCCACATTCACCATAAATCCAGCGTGTTTTAGAGAAACTTCCACTCCGCCAATTCGTTTACCTTGTAGTCCTGATTCTTGAATTAATTTACCAGCAAAGTTATTTGGTGGGCGCTTAAATACGCTACCACATGAAGGATATTCTAGAGGCTGTTTTGATTCACGTTTGAACGTTAAATCATCCATTTTTGCTTTAATTTCTTCACGTACACCTTCTTCAAGTTCAAATCTCGCTTCAAGAATAATGTAATGGTTGTTCGCAAATACACTCTTACGATATCCAAATTCAAATGCTTCTTTCGTCAAAGTACGTAGCTCTCCATCACCTGTCATTACAACAGCTTCTGTTAATACAAACGATACTTCACCGCCGTAAGCACCAGCATTCATATATAATGCTCCGCCAACTGAACCTGGAATACCACAAGCAAACTCAAGACCCGTTAAATTATGATCTAATGCAATACGTGATACATCAATAATTGCTGCACCGCACTGTGCTACAATTGTCGTTCCTGTTACAGTCACACCTGTAATGTGAGTTAAACTTACTGTAATCCCGCGAATTCCACCATCTTTAATAATGACATTCGATCCATTTCCTAAAAACGTAACTGGAATATTATATTCGTTAGCATATTTAATAACTTGTTGAATTTCATCATAATTTGTCGGTGCAACGAACACATCTGCTTTTCCACCAACTTTAATATGCGTATGATTCTTTAACATTTCATCTTGTTTCACATGACCTTCAGGCAATACCGTACTTAAATATTCA
The DNA here is from genome assembly GCF_054823925.1 of Bacillus sp. F9_6S_D1_P_5. Lineage (NCBI taxonomy): Bacteria > Bacillati > Bacillota > Bacilli > Caryophanales > Bacillaceae > Bacillus > Bacillus sp. F9_6S_D1_P_5. The sequence continues at coordinate 54,859 of NZ_JBTREW010000005.1, forward strand.
TAAACCTCTTGCATATTCATTTTACGATTCCTCTATTTCTATATTCTTTTTATCCCGTTATACGGGCCCATAATATCCCCACATACATGAACGAACCTAAAGTGGTGGATACAGTGTACCCAAAATCAATTCGAGACACCTATAAACCTCTTAATTTATAAGAGGTGCCACTCATATTAAAATATATATTGCATAATAAAGCAACCCAAATAGGCTACTAAACTTGACATGTCATCAGAAAGACAACAATTTGTAAAATATATTACTTTTTCAACACACTATCCTTCAGTATCTTACTATACCATACGAAAATAAAGTGGTATTTTTTTGTAATCTTTACTTTATTTTCATTACTAAAAAAGGGATGCTTTTACCTATGTAAAAGCATCCCTTTCATCACTTATTTTAATTTACTTTTCGTTCTCTTCTTTTTCCTTATCAAACCATAATAGCTCATCGTCATCAACTTCACCATTATAATTGATTAAAATTTCTTCTCCCGCTTTTATATCTTTGTAAGCAAAGAAGTTAAACGTATGATTCTCGAAGACAATCTCATACGTTGCATTCGGATTATATGCATGATTAAATAACATACCGTATCCTAACAGGAATGCCGTATGATTTACCCCATACTCAAATGCGTAGTCAGCAAGTAACGTTTTCTCAATGTGTTCGTGCTGTTCATTCGGATAAGAGATAACTGGTGCTGAGTGAATCAGCTCACCCTTTTTAATATCACGAGTTGCAAATACACCTCTATTAAATTCCCCATCACTAAGTTCAGAAGTCTTAACTTCGATCATATGCGTCACCTATATAATTCTTTCTTTGAAGTATTTTAATTCCGCTATTAGCTGAATTTTATCTCCTTAAGCTTGGCAGAAAACGAACAGAAAAGCAATTAAATTCCGCTCAAGTATTCGTTTAAATGAAAAAAGAGCACACATTGGTGTACCCTTTTAGAACCCGATATTACTTTTCTAAAATATTTTCTAGCAACTTCACTTGCTCGCTAACCGTATGTAACGTCTTCACTGATATATCATTTCGATGTTTTTCTTCTTCCACACTTGCTAACACTTCTTCCGTAGCCGCAGAAGTTTGCTGAATTACGTTAGAAGCATGTGTAACATCCTTTACGATATTCGTCGTTTTAACTTGGAAACTTTCTTGATGACCAACAATCTCTCTCATTACATCATTAATTGCATCAATAAACTTTCCTAAATCCGTTACGTTTGTTAAAACGCTTGTTAACATTTCGTTACATTCTTCTTGTACTCTTTCTGATTTCTCTACCTGCACTTCTACCTTACTTGCTTGATTACTAAATTCCTTCAAAATACTTTGAATTCTTCCCGCAGAACGATTCGATTCTTCGGCAAGCTTTAATACTTCATTCGCTACAATAGCAAATCCTTTTCCATGCTCACCTGCTCTTGCCGCTTCAATATTTGCATTTAAAGCTAGCAAACTCGTCTGACTTGAAATATTCGTTATTACATCTACAATTTCATTAATTTGCTTCGACTGCATCATTAAATCTCTAAATATAATTCCTGATTGTGAAACAACATCATTTAAACTTCTCATATTTGCTTCAAAATTTCGTAAAGTATGTACACTACCCTTTGAAATTTCTAAACTTTCATCAACACGAATCGAGGCATTTCTTACTTGAGAAATGATTTGTTCAATATTTCCCTCCATCTCATTCAATACTTCTACTGAACGATGCATCATCTCTGATTGTGATTGAGTGCCAACTGCTACCTCTTCAAAAGCGAAATTAATTTCACCCATCGACTCCATCGATGTATTCATATTTTGTCTTAAATGATTGAAATTACTATCTAGTTTCACAACCGTTTCTTCAATAAGTCTTTGCGTTTCTTCTAACTCCTGAGCTTTCCTCATTACTTCTTGCTTCTCATCACTTAAACGAGCTAGCAGATTAGAGCCAATCTTCGTTACACCCCACATCGCAATCGTTACAATTGCTAACAAGCTTGCGAAGTTTGCAGCTTCAGATGCTGCTGTATAAGCAAAAAATTGCTCCGGCCAATAACTACAAAGAATAAATGTGATTACAACCGCTACCCCGCCAAGAATAATAACGAGACGTTCACTTAAATAAATGAGTGAAACTGCTAATGTAAAATAGACCATTTGAAATACAGCCGGACTTTCATTAAAAGCTTGTACCATAATGAAAGACATAATAAGCAGCATAAATGTCATGATATATTTATACATCGCTTCCATGCTTTCTATAAAAGTAAGCAGCGTTCCAAATACAACAACAGAAATACCACAAACCCAAAAAGCTATTGCTCTCTCTGTAAAAATATATCCGTAATACCCAATCGCGATTATTCCAAGGAAGAAACTACAAATCGTAATAAACAGCAATAAATGATTTTTCTGTGATTCTTTCTCAAGGTTAGAAAAACAAGTCTTCTTTAACCACTCCATATATAAAGTCCCACCTTCTGCACTTAATTACTTCAGCTTAAATACCGCACTCACTGGGTTATGATCGCTATTTTCAAACTTTAAATCTTTCCCTTGTACATTTACAATCTCCACATTCGGTGAAACGATAAAGCCATCAATAATCGTGACGAAGTTTTCACCCTCCACATATTTCTTCACATCGTCTCTCACCGTCATAACAGACGGATCTACAGCCCACTTAAAGCCACCATCAGTAAAGTCCTTTGGTAACTCTACTAACCACTCAGGACGCTCCTTCACAAACTTCGGATCACTTAATTGAACGTCAGAAAGTAACTGATTCCAATCTCCGCCCATTATTACGTAATCACCATTTTTATAATGCTTGTTCATATATTCTTTTAAATACTCTACTTGCTGCTTTCTAATTTTCCCGCCTTCATCATAAGCAGACAAATGTAAATTTACGAGTCTAACAAATTTCCCATTATTAACAGGTACTTTGTGCTCAACAATCGCTCGATCTAAATCAAACAAACGCTTCGGCCAAGGCTCCATTCCAGGAAGCTGGAACCTCTCCGCTGTTTGAACTTTATATTTAGAAAACGTACTTAATCCAGCCTCCGCATATCCCATTGGACTTGTAATTGGAACAGGGACCCATTTTGTATCATAGTTCTTCCCGAATGACGATGCATAATCAGGTAATTCCTTTTTCAAAAATTCATGCCCATTTACATCAAAAGATCGCAATGACTTTATATCAACTTCTTGTAATAACGTAAAATCACTATTCTCATTTTGTAAAAACGAAAGCATATTCTTTAAATTCGTTTCCGTTTGCTCTTTACTACTTGAACCAGATCCCTTTCCGCCATCCATAAAGAAATCTTGATCCTTATCTAATCCACCATATCCAATGTTAAATGTTGTAACCTTAAACTCATTGTCAGGCGCTAATACGCGCTCCTGATTATTTTTCATCTTCAAGCTTATAACATCAGCCGGCTGTTCTTTTGTAATTGTCATATACGCTAAAAAACCACCTAAAATGCAAGCTCCTATCAAAACACATATAAGTACTATTTTTAATAATTTCTTCAAACAAACGACTCCTTTTCTAAAACTATCAAATTTACTTTTCTTTATTTTCAGTCAACTAAAAATAAATGACAGACATACGAAACATTTTATCATATCAAAAACCCTATATCACTATATTTAGTTTATAAGAGAAAATTCCCTATCTTAAACCATCACACACATACAAAACGACTCCACTTCTTCACTGGAAATTCAATGCGATTTTTAGTACACTATATGTAATAATTATAGGCGATGGAGTTCGCCTTAACCGCTGCTTAGCTAATGACTCCTACCAGTATAACTACTGGTAGGAGTCTATTTTTTTGAGCAAACTACTTAAAGAGGTGAAAATATTGATTTATATTATTGTCGGCATAGCCGGTATATTAGGAGCCCTCTCTCGTTATTATTTAGGTCTTACTATTCATACTTCATGGCATCATTCATTTCCACTTGCTACATTACTCATTAACTTAATCGGCTGCTTCTTATTAGTGTTGCTAACTACGTATATAGCTCGGCGAAATATCTTGCCTTCAGAAATTATTACAGGCATCGGGGCTGGATTCATCGGTTCCTTTACGACGTTTTCGACATTCAGTGTAGAAACTGTACAATTAATCAATCATTCTGAATGGAGTACGGCTTTCTTATATGTATCGTGCAGTATACTTGGTGGCCTCACTATGTCTGCTCTTGGCTATACACTAGGTGATTTCTTAATTAAGAAACACCTTACGGAAGGTGATCACTTATGATAGAAGCTTTATTAGTGGCAGTAGGCGGATTTTTCGGTGCGATTACAAGATTTGCAATTAGCAATTGGTTTAAAAAAAGAAATAAAACCTCATTTCCAATTGCTACATTTCTCATTAATATAACAGGCGCATTTTTACTAGGATATATAATTGGCAAAGGAGTCACTACAAGCTGGCAATTATTATTAGGGACTGGATTTATGGGGGCATTCACGACATTTTCAACATTTAAGATCGAATCTATTCAGCTCTTCAACCGTAAAAACTTCGGTGTACTATTTTTATATGTAAGCGTAACTTATATAATTGGTATCGCCTTTGCATTCCTTGGAATGAAGTTAGGCGGAATATAAAAAAAGAAAGCGACTCTAATCAGTCGCTTTCTTTCATAAGAAGTATGTCCCGCCATATGGAATGGAAAATAAACCGGCCGGATGCACATCGTAATGTATAATTTGCATCGGAGGCTGTGAGTACGACATATACTGCCCTTGCATCATTTTTAAAAGTTGTGCTTGTTGCTGCATTTGAATAACTTGATTCACAGCATGAATAGTTCCCTGTGCCCCAGCCAGTGTAATAGCTGCTCCTACTTGTCTACCATTATAAAAATAATGATTCATTATGATTCAGCTCACTTATTATTTTTCTTCCATATTATATGTTTCTATTTCATAGTAGGTGTTTTAGCTCATAAAATTCCATTTGCCGTAAGCTAATAACCTATCAGGCTAGCCCCACAGACTAAAGTTCTATTTTGTCTATTACTGTTTTTTCAACTTCGAAGTAATAACTCCAAATAGTAATACACCAATACCACTAAAGAACAATAAATAACTTATTGGTACTAGGAAAAAGAAAGGTTCTATAAGCAAACCATTATCCGCTACTTTACTAGTTGCCCCGTGCATTAATAAACAAGTAACTCCTAACGATAGCAGTACGATAGCTAATAAAAATTTATTTTTCATAATATATTCTCCTTTAACTTCATAATTCATTTATTTGTATTCCTTTTTACTACCATCATAATAAATTCAATAAAACTATAAGTCAATAATTTTTTATTGTTTTTCGATAAACTATTATTGATTTGTAATTAAAACAAAAGGTTTATGAAGCACCTTAAATCGCCTCACAAACCTTTTTAATCATGAATATTTACACTTCAAAATTCTTACTTACTACAACATAAATCGCACACAACAATACGAACATCCCAGCATAAATTAACAAAATTTCTACACGAAACATATCAGCCAATGGGCCAAATATAATCATTCCTAAAGGAAGTGCGCATGAATTAGCGATTTGTACAAGACTAAACATTCGTCCGTGCATGGAAGGTTCTACTTTTTCCTGCAATAACACGGTAACCGGTGTATTGAAGCACGGCATTGTTATACCAATTAAAAAGTTAAATGCTAAATACATAATAAATACCGGAGCAATCCCTAATCCAATCATAAGTAATCCATACAACGCACAGGCTAGCGCTGTTGTATGCATACGATTACGGAAACCACCCCACGCTGCAATCAATATGCCACCAGCTGCCGCTCCCGCACTAAAAGTCATCTCGCTAGCAGTAAGTCTCCACATTTCTGCACCGAAAGAACGAGTTACCATTAAAGGTGTTAAAAAGGCAGCTGGACTTATTAAAATCATGACAATAATTAATAAAACGAGTAGCCTTTTAATCAATTCATTTTCTTTTAAATAAGCAAACCCTTCTTTTATGCCTTGTAGATTAGATTTTTGCTTACTCTCTGTATTCACATGTCTCTCCACTTGAATGATAAACATAATACTAATTCCAATCATAGCCGTAATAACATCAATAAAAAATGTCATTTCAATGCTAGCAATAGAAAGAATTGCAGCACTTGCTGCTGGCGAAAGAAACATAATTAAAGATGTAATACTGCTATTCATCCCATTTACTTTCATAAGATGATCTTTCGGAACGATTTGTGGGATTAACGCATTCACAGCTGGCGTTTGTACCCCTGTCCCAGCTGAACGAATGAGTAGTACTATAAAAAGTAACCAAATACTTTTATATCCAGTTAAAAATAAAACTGCTAAAACTAACGTAGCAATTGCTATAACCCCGTCCGATAACATAATCATCTTTTTACGGTCATAACGATCAATCCAAACACCCGCAAATAAAGAAATCGCAATTTGTGGTAAGAAACCACAAACGGTCGAAATGGTCAACATTAATCCTGACGATGTCGTTAAGGTGATATACCATATAATCGCGTATTGTACGAGAGATGAACCGAATAACGAAATCATTTGAGCGGTTAAAAATAATATAATTTTTGTTTTCCAATTGTTTTCAATCATATGTTTCACACCCCCTTAACTAATCCTGTCTCTATATTAAAAATACTATCTGTCCAATCAAGATAAAAACTCGCCTCATGAGATACAAGTATAACGCTCCCCTTAAACTGTATTAACGCCTTTCGCAAAGCTTCTTTCGCTTCTGCATCTAGATGATTTGTCGGTTCATCTAAAATTAAGAAATTACAAGTTGATAATAACAATCCACATAATTTAACCTTTGATTGTTCACCACCACTCAACGTACGAATTTCTTGTGAAACATGAGTATCCTTCACACCACATGCAGCTAAATGATGACGTATTTCTTTCATATTCAGTTTAGGAAACTGTTCTGAAATAATTTGAAGCGGTGTTAAAGAATCATTATTCCAATTTAAATCTTGCTCATAATATCCAATCTTTATTTGCTCTGAGAAGTGAAATTCTCCAGAAATGCTAGCAATATTTCCAACGATTGTTTTTAATAAAGTAGATTTCCCCACTCCATTGAACCCTGTAATAACAAGTTTTTGCCCACCCATTACTGAAAAATTCAATTTTGGTAAGAGAGCAAAATCGTAACCCACTTCAAGGTTATTTACTTCCAGAACTGTCTGAACTGAAATGGGAAGTTCCTGAAAATGAATAGACGGTTTATGAGTAAAACTTGGTGGTGCAATTCTTTCCATACGTTGCAACTGCTTTCTACGTCCTTGTGCTATTTTTGAATTTACCCCAGCAATGTTTCTACGAATATACTCTTCCGTTTTTTCAATTTTCTTTTGCTGTGCATAATATTGGCGTATATAATCTTTTCGCAAATGCTCCTTTTGTCTTACAAAATCTGAGTATTTGCCGTAATACTTCTTCACCGTTCCAAACTCTACATCACATATGCAAGAAGTCACTTTTTCTAGAAAATCAAAATCATGTGACACGACAATAAACGCCCCTTCAAAATTCATTAAATAATTAGCAAGCCATTCAACATGCTCTTTATCAAGAAAGTTTGTCGGTTCATCTAGTAATAAAATATTAGGCTCTTCTAATAAAAGCTTTGCTAAAATTACCTTTGCCCGTTGTCCTCCGCTTAATTCACCAATAACACGATCCATCCCAATAGCATCAATACCTAAACCGGCTGCCACCTTATTTATTACACTATCTACTGAATAAAAATCGCGAGCTTCAAGCTGCTCTTGTATTTCAGCTGCTTTCAATAGTTGCTTCTCATCTCCAGTCATCGCACTTTCTTCATATAACTTATTCATTCTCTTTTCCATTTCAAACAAATCATAAAAGGCTCGCTTTACATATTGTGAAATGGTATAGCTCCCATCAATTTCTGCATATTGATCAAGATGTCCAATTTGAATATTAGGTTGCCACTTAATGCTCCCCTTATCAGAAATAATTTCCCCCACCAATATTTTCATTAATGTACTTTTTCCTGCACCATTCTGTCCAACAATCCCCATATGTTCCCCTTTATGCAAATCAAAAGAAGCATTTTCGTATAATACTTTATCTATAAAACTATGTGATAAACTTTCAACTTTAAGTAAACTCATTTTTATTCCTCTTTTCCTGAAATTAAAAAAAGCAGAGAGATAGCGTCATTCGACACTAGCCCTCTGCTTCGTGATTTTTCCCATACTACTCCAAATTACAGTAAAAGCTCATTGGAATAATATACACAAAGGGCCATAGACAAAGCATTGTCTATGGCCCCTTAATCTATTTTATACATCAGCTGAAAAACCATAACGAAATAAGCATAGGTAAACTATACTTTTTTTCGAAAAGTTATTCAGCCGATGAATATAGGGGATTTATACCCCTTGATTAAGCTCCGTACAACGCTTCACCGTATACATTTGTGCGGAGCAAAGTTTTCTAATGAGTTTTACAAATTTTATATAAAGCATGTTCTGCACCTTCCTTAATACTTAAAAGGGATTTTAGCACACTGTTTTATGAAGCGTAAACATTACTTCCAAATTATTCAACTACTTATTTTTAAAATATTCCTTTTGGAACATACACATTCTTATCGCATTATGATAGTTACCATCAACGAAAAACTCGTCTAAAAGCTCGCCTTCCACTATAAATCCAACCTTTTTATACACATGGACTGCTTTCTCATTTTCTTTATCCACAACTAAATAAATCTTATGCATATTTAATACAGAAAAAGCATAATCCATCGCTAAACGCGTCGCCTCTGCTGCGTAGCCATGCCCTTGATAATTCGGATCAATAATAATTTGGAATTCTGTTCTACGGTGAATATAATCGATTTCCACTAACTCGACCAATCCAACCATCTCATTATCTTTTTCAACGATAAATCGGCGTTCACTTTGATCATGTATATGTTTATCGTATAAATCCTGCAGCTCCACAAATGCCTCATACGGCTCTTCAAACCAATACGACATAATATGGGCATTATTATTTAGTTCGTGTACAAACTTTAAATCTTCTCGTTCTAAAGGACGTAACTTCAATTCCTGACTCATCGCTATAACCTCCAAGTAAAAGAAACCTCTTCACTTAATTTCTCAATTTTTTTCAATTTCAAACGCCCTATTTATATTGTAAACTTTCAAGCGACTTTAAGGTCAAGATATAAAAAAATAGTGCAAACATATGCCTGCACTACTCTTTTCTCAAATCTCTCATATTTGATATGTATAAAGCGATAACTAAAACAAGAATCGCTCCTGCGTATAATAACGTCTCCATCGGTTCCTCATGAGATACGATAATTAAACGAATTAACGCCGTAATTCCGATATAAATAAAATAACGTAACGGGAAATGATAGTTCGATTTGAAATACTTAATAATTAATGCAATGAACTCGAAGTATAAGAAATAAACGATAATACTTTCAACTAATTTGTATGACGTATACTTCTTCGCTGAAAATATGTATTGAATAAAAGTAATCGTCTCGTTAATTAAAAAGATAGATAAGACAATGGATAATATAATTAACGCTATGTTTAATATCCACTGTAAAACACTTGCGATAAAATGATCGATATTAAATTTCATTTTCTCTTTAAACTCCCCTTCGTATAAGTACGTATTTATTATAGCAAAATTATAATAGAAGGTGAGTTAAATCATATTTTCGTCCTTTGTTGTTGCCCGTGTGGGGGATGTTCATTGTTTGGAGGAGTCTTTTGACAGTCGCACTTGATTGAACGTGAAGAAATTTCTTCAACTGCATATTTGTACAAGTGACACTAATAAGAAGTGCATAATCTTTTAAAGCAAATTCATGTGCCACTTTAGAGATAGTTTTACAACTCGAACAATACCACCCTTTTTTCAATTTAAACATTGGAAGTATAGAACAAACCTCACATTGTACACCGTTTAACAACTCTCCTTTTTTAATTTTAAATTGTTCAAGGATATTTTGCCGTAATGGAGCGTGATTGGCTACTATTTGACAAATAAGATTGTCTACATTTTTTATAGCTTTTTTCTTATATTTACTCTCAAACCATTTTATTTTATTAGGTAAATTTGCACTGTGAATAATTTTATTAAGGAGATTATCGTCTGAAGCTTTAATGATAGTTCGGGGATTACTAATCACAACAAGTGATTCAATTGGAAAACGCGAAAACCCATTTAAACTTAACCATTTTCTAAGCTGTTCCTCTTGCCTTTTCACTTGTAAAATCGGGTTTGGAAATCCTTCTGAATTCCCCTCTGATATTCTAATAAGCTGATTAAACTTTGAATCAAATAATAATGTACCCGCTATATTTTTTATTTCGAGGAAAAGAAGAAAATAAGCGGAAATTATAATCGTATCAATTTGAAAGTGGTGATTTTGGTCAAACAACCTTATATCGTGTAAAATACGATATTTTTCCTCTGATAGAAAACTTAGCGGATAATTAATAGCTTGTTCACCTTTATAACCAGCCTTATGCTTCGCTAAACTTTCTACAATCATATCTCGTTTCAGATGATGAGCGGGTAATCGTCTCAATAACGCTTCTAATTGCTGTAAATAAATCGGCATTTGTCGTTCTTTCACAATCATCTTTAGCCCTCCCCAAAATATATCAACGATTTTTCAAATATATCGACGATAACTCACAATATATCAACGATTTTTTCAATATATCGACGATTCGACAGAGAATATCGACTTACCGACAAGAAACGACACAACAAGCACTCATAAAAACCCTAACCCCAGTATAGCACCACATATAAAATCGCACTGTAAACATAATATTAATCACACCTTTTGATTACGACATTTTAAAAATGAGAGAATAGCATTCACCGTATGTAAAAGAACTTTTTTATAAATACAACCTCATATTGTGAACATCATGGGCAATCGCATAAAAAAACTGCTGCCTATAAAATATAGACAGCAGCTTTTTTTGCATACTCATTTTTTAACTAATAAACAGCAATCGGCCCATAAGGACCTTTGATAATTTCTATTTTCGTTTCAAAAATATCTGTTAAAAGTGTTGGGTCCATAACCTCTTCTACTGTTCCAAAAGCAGCAATTTGTCCATCTTTCATAGCACAAATTTTATCAGAGTATTTAGCTGCAAAATTTATGTCATGCATAACAGTCAAAATCGTTCTTCCAAATTCATTAGCTGCACGTCTCAAATGCTCCATCATTTGAACAGAGCGCGCAACATCAAGGTTGTTCAAAGGCTCGTCCAAAAGTACATATTCAGTCTCTTGGCACAATACCATTGCTACATATGCCCTTTGTCTTTGACCACCAGAAAGCTCATCTAAATATCTATTCTCTAAACTAGTTAAATCTAAGAAATCGATATATTTAGAAATAATAACTTCATCATCTTTAGTTAATCTTCCCTTTGAATACGGAAAGCGTCCAAATCCAACTAATTGTCTAACAGTAAGCCTCGTTACAAAATGATTTTCTTGTCGCAATATAGTCAAAATTTTTGCTAAGTCTTTTGATTTGGATTCGGAAACATCCATATTCGCTACTTGAATTTGACCTTCATCCATATCTAAAAGTCTTCCAATCATCAAAAGTGTCGTAGACTTTCCAGCGCCATTTGGTCCAATTAAAGAAGTAAAGCCCGCTTTTGGTATTTCAATATCCAAAGGTCCTATTTTCACCTTATCAGTATAGAACTTTTTAACATTATCAATTTTTATCATAAAGCCCTCTTCCTTAAAACTATAGTTAAGAATATGATTCCACCAAATAATTCAATAATAACTGAAACTACACCTTGAGCATGGAATACATGATACATTAAAAAGTATGCACTCGTCATTATCAAAAATCCTATAGCAAAAGCCATTGGGAAAATATATCTATGATCATAAGTTGACGCCGCCTGATAACTCAAAGTTGCTACTAAAAAGCCGTAGAAAGTAAGTGGCCCAATTAGAGCTGTTGAGATGGACATCAAAATAGCAACTAATACAAGCGTATAAATTACACTAGGTTGATATTTAACCCCAAAAGAAGTAGCAACATCCTTTCCTAATGACAAAACATTCAACTTCTTAGAATGAGCAAAAATTAATACTGCTACAATTATGATCATAGGAATTACAATAGGAAAATATGCAGGGTCTGCATGATTAACAGAACCAAATAATCTCGCTTGTAAAATATCAAACTCTGAAGGCGCAAGTAGTTTTCTCATGAAAGTTGACACAGAATTTAGCCCGGTACCAATAATAATTCCTACTAAAAGCATAAGTTGTAAATTCCCGTATTTACCGGAAAGTAACCATCCATAAAGTATCAAACTCATGAAGACCATCACAACAACTTGAAATAAAAATGATCCAATTCCATTAAAGTTTATTAATGCACTAGCACCAAAGAAGAATATTGTACTCGTTTGAATTGCTGAATAAAGTGATTCGAAACCTAAAAGTGAAGGAGTAATAATCTTATTATTCGTAATAGATTGGAAAGCAACTGTCGATAAGCTATGGCAAACTGCAGCAATAATCATTGCAACAATAGCTACTATCCTTCTCTGAACAACTGGGATAAAAGAAGGTGAATCTATCGGAACTGGGTTGTTATAAACTAAAAGTCCATATGAAGAAAGGAGACCTAAAGCAATCAATGTTATCAGTAAAATCCAATAACGTCTTGCTTCCTTCTTAGAACGAAAAGCACTAGCTGATCTACTTGCATTATGAAGGCTAGAATCGATTTCGACATTTTCTTTATTTTTATATTCTAATGTGATCATCGCAGCCTCCTTGGTTTTCTTTGTCTCAATAGAATAGTAATAAACACGACCGCTCCCACTGTTGCAAGTATTAAAGAAACAGGGACTTCAAAAGGCTTTATAATTGTTCGAGAAATGATGTCACAGGCAGTTATTGTCCCCATTCCAATCACACAAACCCAAGGTAAATTACTTCTAAGATCATCACCTCTAAACATGGAAACAATATTTGGCACAATTAATCCCAAGAAAGGTAAGTGTCCAATAACAGCTGCAACAATTCCAACTGCAACAGAGATAAGAGCAGTCCCAAAAAGAACAATTCTATTGTAATTAACGCCAAGGCTTGTTGCGACATCTTCTCCTAGTCCAGCTAAAGTCAATCTATTCGCATACATAAAAATAAGCAGAGTAATGATAACAATCAGCCATAAATATTCATACCTTCCCACCTGAATGTTAGCAAATGAACCTACGAACCAAGTTTCAATACTTTGCGTCATTTGAAAAAGAAGTCCCATAAAAGTAGACACTGCAGAAATAACTGCTCCGAGCATCAATCCAATAATCGGGACAATTAAAGACGAACGAAGCTTAACTCTTCTTAAAAATAGAAAGAAAATCATAGTTCCTATAAAAGAAAAAATGATTGCACCAGTCATTCTTTGGACTAAAGTCGGGGCAGGAAATAATAAATACACAAAAAGCAGGCCTAAGCCTGACCATTCAATAGTACCCGTTGTAGTAGGTTCAACAAAGCGATTTTGTGTAATGAGTTGCATTACGAGTCCTGCCATCGCCATTGCAGCTCCAGTAAGCATTAATGCAACTGTTCTCGGAACACGAGTGATGAAAAACATCTCCATTCCGTCCTCTTGTCCACGAATATCATAAACTCCAGTAAATAGTGATATAATCCCTAAAATTATAACAACTATAACCGCTATTATAAAAGGTTTTGTCCATATTTTATTGTGATTATAAAACTGGGGTTGAGAAATATTCTCAACCCTAGAAATCATATTTTTTGACACTGTTTCGTACCCCTTTACACTACTTAGCTAAAGTTTTTGCAAGATTTCCAAATAACTCTACATAAGTCTGAATTGATTCATTTGTGTAAGTATCTTCTGGTGCATAAACAACTTGTTGTTTAGAAACAGCAGTTGTGTTTTGAAGAGCTGGTGATTTAGAAATAACATCCTTAGCAGGTGTTGATTTAGCTGCATCAGATGTTGCAGCATCACGATCTAATACGAAAAGCCAATCAGGATTTGTTTGTGCAATAGCTTCAACAGAAACGTCATCACCTTTATGACCTGCAGTAGAATTAGACACTTCTAATGCTGGAGTCCAACCGAAAATTTCATACATTGGTCCCCAAACACGACCAGAATGTGGAGCAGCAAAACCAATATTCCCACCAGTAACGATAACACTCATAACTTTATCTTTTCCGTTATAAGCAGATTTTGCTTTTTCAATAGATTTATCAAAATCAGCTACTAATTGTTTAGCTTCTTTATCTTTATCAAAGATTTTTCCTAGAGTAGTTGTAGAATTTTTAAGTCCATCTACTAAATTTTTTCCAGGCGTAGTAGATTTCTCAGAAACATCAAAATTAAGATCAATAACAGCTGCATTTGGCACTAACTTTTTGATTTCTTCGTAATGATCAGCAAATCTTTGACCAACGATTACAAGTTCAGGGTTTGCCGCTGCAATAATTTCAAGATTTGGTTCGCGGTGATTACCAATATTTTTAACTGTTTTATCATTTTTATACGCTGAATCTGCAGGCATAATATCCTGTGGAGCAGCCGCTAATTTAATTCCCCAATCAGCTAAAGTTTCAAACGTTCTATTATCTAAAGCAACTACATTCTTTGGATTTACAGGGACTTTAACAGTTCCATGAGCATCAGTGATTTCAACCGTTTTTGGCTTATCACTACTATCACCTTTATTAGCTTTCGAAGTTTCCTTACTTGAATCTGAGCAAGCTACTAACATTAAAGTGAAAATTGCTAGAATACTTACTAATTTTAAAAGCATAGTTTTTTTCATACGTATACTCCTTATTATGTAATTTAGTTCGAAAATGATAAAGTCCATAGATTACATTAGATAGTAACTTTTATACATCTAAATTGCTATTGATAATCATTTTCATTTGAACATCCTGATAATAAGTATAGTCGTTAATTATGTGAAAATCTTGTGAATGGTGTGAATTCATAAAATCAAGCTCAAAAAGTAATATGTGAAGTCAGGCATGTTGATTTACCTTCATTAAATACTTTCTCAACGAATGCGAGAGAGTCCTCTCCTCCAAAATAACTAATAGATAAGCGACTTCCCTTACAAGACACGCCCATTAATAGCTAATATTTCTCAGAAACTATTTGAATATCATATTTAATAAAAAATGAGTAAAACTGAATGAAATAGTTTTACTCTTTTTTCTATTATCTTATTTTTATCATTCAATCATTGAATAGCCTCTGCCATGTATCGTTTGAATATATCTGTCTTTTTTCTCACACTTTAACTTTTTTCTTACATACCCAATATATAAGTCTACTACATTCGGATTTACTACTACATTATCTCCCCAAACCTGGTTCAAAAGTATTTCACGGCTCAATATTGTATTTTTATTCTTGATTAAAAATACAAGTAAATTGTACTCGCGCTTAGTAAGCACGAGGTTTTCGCCACTTTTTTTCACAATATTGCTAGATGCATCAACAAAGAGATCTTTAAACTGAAAAAAGTTTGTCTCATTTTGCTGAATATATTCACTTCTTCTTAAAATAGCTTGAACCCTTGCTACTAATTCTTCCTTCACAAATGGTTTTCTAATATAATCATCTGCTCCTGCTTGTAACCCTGCTATGCAATCCTTGCTGGAAATATTGTCGGTCACAATAATGATTGGTGTCGTTTTAACAAGTCGTATTTGTCTGCAAATTTCTGGTCCAGATATACTTAATGAATCCCAATCCAATATGATAATATCCCAATCTTGTTCATATACTATATTTAAACCTTGGTTTTCATTGTGAAGTTTTAAAATGAAATAGCCTTCTTGCGATAGACCGCTTACGATTTTCTTCGCTAAAGACCTTTCATTCTTAATTACTAACACCTGCTTCACCGATGGTTCACCTCTACTTCAATATAACTTAGTTACATAAAAAATTATCCCCAAAAAATAATTTAAGATTTATAAATGTTAAATTCCTAAAAAAGCCATTATAACAGCTTATTAGGAGCACTCTATATAATCTTACAATAGATACGGATAAAAACACAAAGGATATGAAGATTCAAATACATATTATGTAATCATTAAAGGCATCTATAGTATCTATCTGCTTATCAGCAATAACTATTACTTCATTTTCTGTTTCAAGGGGACCGCCCCACCTCTATCAACTTCAGCATTTTATAAAACTACAAAACAAAAAGAACCATACCCCTGCCAATCTGGCAAAGTTATGGTTCATATCATACAAAATAAAAAACCACCAAACAGTTATGTATTGGTGGAGACGGTGGGAGTCGAACCCACGTCCAAAAATATCGGCACTTAAGCTTCTACGAGTGTAGTCGATATATTAGTATTTCGCGAACTCTTCAGCCTATCGACAGGCTTCCAAGTTGCTAGTCTGGTTGTTCTCTTCCTTTGTCCTCAGACGGCGAACTCCGGCGTAGTCCACTTAGTTTGAGTCCCTTACCCTACCACATGGACGATGGAGGGAGGAACCTTTAGTGCAATTAAGCAGCTAAAGAAAGATTGTTTTGTTTGCCAATTATAGGCTTTGACGTTTTAACGAGGCCGATCCCCTCGACTCGCAACCTAAGCTCGAACTATCCCTGTCGAATCCGTAACGTCCCCATGATAAAAATGGAGCATACGAAGAAATTTCGTGATAGCTACTAAGAGCTGTTTTTCAATGTGCAACAATCTTACATAAGTTATTATATCATACGCGCGCCGTTTTACAAATGTAAATATATGTATTACATCTTTTGACGATCACGGAACGCGCGGGCAATTTCACGTTTTGCTTCTTTCTCTTTTAAATCGTTACGCTTATCATATTGCTTTTTACCTTTTGCTAAACCAAGTGCCATTTTCGCGAAGCCATTTTTCAAATAAATTCTAACTGGAACTAATGCATAGCCTGTTTCTTTTGAAGCACCCGTTAACTTCTCAATTTCTTTTTTATGAAGAAGTAACTTTCTTGTGCGAAGTGGATCATGGTTGAAACGATTCCCTTGTTCGTACGTACTAATATGCATATTATGAACCCATACTTCACCATTATGTACACGAGCAAATGCATCTTTCAAGTTCACACGTCCAGCGCGAATCGACTTAATTTCCGTTCCTTGAAGGACAAGCCCTGCTTCGTATGTTTCTTCAATGAAATAATCATGAAAAGCTTTTTTATTTTGTGCAATAACCTTACCTGTACCCTTTGGCATATAACGTCCCTCCTCTATTTTTACTATTGTAACAAATGTTATAAAAAAGCGAAAGTGGCTCGCTCAGAATCTTTGGACATTGGAACTCCCGACAGAGAAGCGCTTTTTGCTTCGTCCGAGGGAGTGAAATGGCCAATAGATTCTAGCCACTGTAGCTGGATTACATTAGAAAGCGAAAGTGGCTCGCTCAGAATGTGAGGTGGATGGAGCTTCTGACCTTGAGGCGCTTTTTGCCTCTTGGGAGGAAGCGAAGCCGCCGAACATTCTAGCCACTGTAGCTGGATTACATTAAAAAGCGAAAGTGGCTCGCTCTCAAACCACCAATAAAAAAGAAAAGGCCTCGCTTTTCATCAAAGCGAAGCCATTCTTTTCTTACTTACGCTTTTTCTTTTTCTTCTTGAATCCTGGTACATTTTCGAAGAATGCTTTTTTCTTCTTGCCGTTACCATCTTTTTTCCCTGGCTGACTAGCTGATGCTGATGTGGACGCGGAAGCTGTTCCTCTTCCTTTTCCTTTGCCACCACGGTCAAATTTTCTACCTGTTCCACGTTCTCCGCCGCGCTCATTACTGCGCTCACTGCGTCCACCGCGTTTCTTTCTGCCTGTTCTTGGCTGTTCGATAACGACTGGGCGATCTTTGAACTTACGACGAGGCGTACCTTTCATGCCAACGATTTCAAAGTCGATTGCACGCTCGTCTTTGTTTACGTTAATAACGCGAATTGTAATTTCGTCTCCGATGCGGAATACGTTACCTGTACGTTCTCCGATCATTGCGAAATGCTGCTCGTCATAACGGTAGTAATCATCCGTTAAGTAGCTAACGTGTACAAGACCTTCAATCGTATTTGGAAGCTCTACGAATAAACCGAAGTTTGTTACAGAGCTAATCATACCATCATACTCTTCGCCGATCTTATCAACCATATACTCTGCTTTTTTCATTTCGTCTGTTTCACGTTCTGCTTCAACAGCACGGCGTTCCATATTAGAAGAATGCTCTGCAATCTCAGGTAAGTTTTCACGCCATTTTGCTTGTGTTTCATTGTCGACTTTACCATTAATGATGTATTCACGAATTAATCTATGAACGATCGTATCTGGGTAACGACGAATTGGCGATGTGAAATGCGTGTAGAACTCAGTTGATAAACCGAAATGTCCTAAGCTATCCGCATCGTAACGCGCTTGCTTCATTGAACGAAGCATTACTGTTGAAATAACTACTTCTTCAGGCTGTCCTTGCACCATTTCAAGAATTTGTTGCAGCGCACGAGGATGTACTTCATTTGCACGCCCTTTTACCGCATATCCGAAGTTCGTTACAAACTCGAAGAAACGCTCAAGCTTATCTTCTTTCGGATCTTCATGGACACGGTACATGAATGGTACGTTCATCCAGTGGAAATGCTCTGCTACTGTTTCATTCGCAACAAGCATAAATTCTTCAATTAACTTCTCTGATACAGAACGATCACGCATAACAACGTCTGTCGGTTTTCCTTCTTCATCTACTAATACTTTCGCTTCTTTAAAGTCAAAGTCGATTGCACCGCGGCGCATACGTTTTTCACGTAGGATTTGTGCTAATTGACCCATCTCTTTAAACATCGGTACAAGCGGCTCATAGCGCTTAATTAATTCTTCGTCCTCATCTTCTAAAATGCTTCTTACGTCAGCATACGTCATACGCTCTGTCGTTTTAATTACACTTTGGAAAATCTCATGTTTTACAACGTCACCTAAGTTGTTGATTTCCATTTCACAAGATAATGTTAGACGGTCTACTTTCGGATTTAATGAACAAATACCGTTAGATAGACGGTGCGGAATCATCGGAATTACACGGTCAACAAGATATACACTCGTCGCTCTCTCCGCTGCTTCTACATCAATTGGAGAACCTTCTTGCACGTAATGACTTACATCCGCAATATGAACGCCAAGCTTGTAATTACCGTTCTCAAGTTTCGTTACTGTAACAGCGTCATCTAAATCTTTCGCGTCTGCACCGTCAATCGTTACGATCATTTGGTCACGCAGGTCACGACGATCTTTTAAATCTTCTTCTGAAATCGTTTCTGGTACACTATTTGCATGCTCCATCACTTCTTCAGGGAATGCTAAAGGTAAATGATGTTTATGAATAACAGATAAAATATCTACTCCTGGATCATTTTTATGACCTAGAATTTGAATAACTTCACCTTCTGCACTTAAACGATTCTCTGGATAGCTCGTAATTTTCACTACTACCTTATGACCTTCTACAGCACCCATTGATGCGCTTTTCAAGATAAAGATATCACTCGTCCAGCGCTTATTGTCAGGTATAACAAATCCAAAGTTTTTCGATTCTGTATATGTACCAACTAGTTCTTTCGTGCCACGTTCTAAAATGCGTACAATTGAACCTTCTTGACGCGAACCGCTCGATTGAGAACTAAGGCGTGCTAATACTGTATCGCCATGAAGTGCACCGTTTAATTCTGTAGGCGGGATGAAAAGATCATCGTCTCCTGTTTTCTTCTCGTCTGGTACAACGAATGCAAAGCCACGTGCATGTCCAATTAACTTACCACGTACTAAATTCATTTTTTCAGGAAGACCATAACGATTGCTACGCGTACGAATAACAAGTCCCTTCTCTTCCATCGTTACAAGTGCCTTTACAAAATCTTTAAAGCCTTCAGAACCTTCAATTCCAAATGCCTCTTCTAACTCTTGTATCGTTAACGGTTTATACGCTTCTTCTCTCATAAATAATAACAACTTATCAATATGTTCTTGTGTGATTTCTTCCAAGCAAAAATACCTCCTTTAAAACCTTATATTATTTAGTGTATCCGAAAGATAGGGGATGTATAAAGCGAAACTTCAATACTCCCCTTATGATTTTTACAGTTTTCACAAAAAATTCCTTATGAAAAAAAGAGGCAACTAGATCTTACCAATCTAGTTGCTCCAAGAAGTTATATACATCCTCATGTAGCTCGTCACGCTCTTTATCAAGTGTAATGACATGCGTAGAGTCTTCATACCATTTAATTTCTTTTAACGTAGATTCTACACCGTTATAAATAATGTTAGCACTATCTGTATTAATCATTTCATCATGACGTGCTTGTACAACAAATGTCGGTGCATAAATCATATCCACATTGTTACGTACGTCAGCAATTAATTGTTGTAATGCTTTTAATGTATTCATCGGTGTCTGTTGGAATTCCAACATTTCTTGTTCGATTTGCTCTGGTGATTTTTGCTCACGCTTTTTATATTCGCGGGCGTATGCCAATATACCTTGGTACATCGTTTCTTCACTCTTAATATACATCGGTGCACACATTGGTACTACACCTAAAACCGGTACTGTATAACCTAATTTTAAAGAAAATACTCCGCCAAGTGACAATCCAACAACAGCAATTTTCTCAAAGCCTTTATCTTTTAAAAGCTGATATGCCTCCGTTACGTCTTGCCACCAATCTTCAGGACCTGTATGAACAAGCTCTTCTGGTGGTACACCGTGCCCTTTATAAATTGGCGCATGACAAGTGTAGCCTTTCTTTTCTAAGAAACGCCCTAACATACGTACATCAGCTGAGTTTCCTGTGAATCCATGTAGTAATAAAACAGCGCGGTCTCCACCCTCAAATGTAAATGGTTTCGGAGATGCTAATTTCATCATGTACTTCTCCTCTTTCTCTTCTGTAATCTAGTCGTATTCTTTCTATATCTAGTGTACCATATTTATATTTCTATAATCTAATTAGAAACATCTTTCAAATGACAAAACAAAAAAAGAAGAACCATTAGTACATCTTACTAACGCTTCTTCTTTCAATTCTATAAATTTAAGTACGTAACAGCAATTGTTAATACAAAGAATAGAACAGCTAAAACAATTGTAATACGGTTTAATACCGCTTCAATTCCACGTGCTTTTTGCTTACCAAATAATTGCTCTGCACCGCCTGAAATTGCACCTGAAAGGCCTGAGCTATTACTAGACTGCATAAGTACCATAACAATCATTAAAATCGATACAATAATAAGTAAAACGGATAATAACGTATGCACTTGGCGTACCTCCTACAAAGATTCAGTTATTGTAACTGTAGCATAAATTCTATAGAAAAGCGAGAGCTATAGGGTTGCTCTCGCTTTTCTTCTATTACATGAACATCATTGCAAATAATGGTCCGAGCAAACATGTCAAAATTGCTGTTAATGTCATTGTTACCGATCCAATAACACCTTCATGTTCATTATTTTTCATCGCTCTCATGACGCCCATAATATGAGAAGCACATCCAAATCCGATACCTTTACCAACTGAATTTGTAACGCGGCTCCATTTTAATAAAAGTGGGCCGGTAATCGTTCCAGTAATACCCGCAATAACAACGAAAGCTGCTGTTAATGACGGTACACCACCAACTTGTTCTGAAACACTCATCGCAACTGGCATTGTTACCGATTTTGGTAAAGAAGATAAAATTAAGCTTTTATCCGTTCCCATAAGTGATGCAATAGCAAAATCGCTCGCAATGGCAACTGTTGTACCTACTAATACGCCACCAGCAATCGGTACAACATATTTTTGTAGAACGTGACGTTGTTTATAAAGAGGAATTGCAAATGCTACAACACCGGGTCCCAGTAGTTTTGCAATCCAGCCGCCACCACTTTCCATATAATGTTGATATGGTATATCAAGCATGATAAATAAGAAAGCCATTAATCCTGTTGCTACAAGCATTGGAATGGTGAATGGTGTTGGAAATACTTTATAGATTTTTTTAGATAATTGGTATAATAGCACCGTAAAAAGAACCCAACCAATTCCGATTAATATTTGACTCATCGCGACTCTCTTTCCTTTCTATTCGCAAGATATTGTCCTGTATGTCCTGCGACAATAATAATTAAAAATGTACTCGCTACAATTGTAATGAAAAGAGAAATTCCTTTACTCATAAAAAAGGCACCGTAATTCATTAGGCCAAGCGTTGGCGGAATTAATAAAAACGGCATAATAGCAACGAGTGTTTCTGCTCCTAAATCGAACCATTTCACTGGAAGAACTTTTAGGCTAAGTAAAACAAGTAAGAGGAACATCCCAATCAAACTTCCTGGAATCGGAATATTTAACATTTCTTGTACCCAAGTTCCAACCATATAAAAAACGTAAAGAGCAGCAATTTGGACAAGAATCTTTGTAAATTTCATGTTCATCATCCCTCATGTTTATACGATCTTCTGTTAATATCTTTATCATAGTATAAATTGTAAAAAGCTGCAATTTATCAACTTGACAGCAAAAACAGCCTATGTTAGACGCTTACAACCTTGATATGACTGGATTTCTGTGTGGAAATTAAGTCAAAAACCTTGACCTAATATAAAAAGTTTTTATTTTCTGAATTTATAAGGTTGTTATTTCAATAAAATAATCTTTTTATCCTTAAGCTTACATATATATAAAGTGAAACTTTAATCAGTGGGGGGTCTTCATCCCCCCACTGATTATTAGCCCTCACCAATCGGACTTTTATGGGCAGTTGATCCCCCACCTAAATTCTTTGCTTTCGCTGAATTTTGAGGTGGGGGTCTTACTGCCCATTAAAGTGGGATAAATAAGATAGGTGGTGAACATATGCCCAAAAAAGTTCTTATTTTTTGTGATCCTGGAATTGATGATGCGATGGCTCTCCTCTTAGCATTCTTTATCGATGAAATAGAAATCCTCGGCATTGTTGCTGATTACGGCAATGTTCCAAAAGAAATGGCCGTACAAAATGCTCATTTTCTTAAGCACGAAACAAAAAATAGAAATATTAAGGTATTTGGTGGTTCAGAACAACCGCTTACTGGTGCCCCTCCTGCTTTCTTTACGGATGTACACGGGAAACAAGGGCTCGGGCCAATTATTCCAAAGGAGAATGTAACTAACGGAGAAATGGAGAATTTCTTTGAAGTTATCCCTCTTATTGAAGAGTATAAAGATGAATTAATCATCGTAAGTTTAGGAAGACTTACCTCCCTAGCAATTTTATTCATCTTATGTAAACAGCTAATGAAGCAAATTAAATCTTACTACGTAATGGGCGGTGCCTTTTTACACCCTGGTAATGTTACACCTATTTCCGAAGCAAACTTTTATGGCGATCCTACTGCCGCTAATATAGTCCTTCAATCCACAGCTAACATGTACATCTATCCATTAAACGTCACCCAGTATTCCATCATTACACCAGAAATGGCTGAATACATTGAAGCGAAAGGAAAAGCCCCACTCGCCAAACCTTTATTCGATCATTATTACTACGGCTATTATAAAGATACCCTACCACATTTAAAGGGTAGCCCCTTCCATGACACAATGCCAATACTAGCTTTATTAGATAACTCTATGTTTACGTATCACAAATCACCTATTGTTGTCATGACGGAATCCTATGCACAAGGAGCAAGCATCGGGGAATTTCGTTCTTTAAGGGAATCTAATCCATTTGTCGATTGGCCGAGTCATCAAATTGCAATTGATTTTGATTATAACCGTTTCTTTAAACATTTCATGTCACTTATGACGGGTGAGCAATTTTAACATAAAAAAACAGACCGTAATTTCTCACGGTCTGTCGTTATTTTCTACAATTATCGTTTGATGTTGTAGAAAGATTTGATACCATCGTAAACAGCGATTTCGCCTAGTTCGTCTTCGATGCGTAATAATTGGTTGTACTTAGCAATACGGTCAGTACGGCTCATAGAACCAGTTTTGATTTGGCCAGCGTTAGTTGCAACTGCGATGTCAGCGATTGTAGCATCTTCAGTTTCACCAGAACGGTGAGATACAACTGCTGTGTAACCAGCACGTTTAGCCATTTCGATAGCTTCGAAAGTCTCAGTTAAAGTACCGATTTGGTTAACTTTAATTAAGATTGAGTTAGAGATACCTTTTTCGATACCTTCAGCAAGTTTTTGAGTGTTAGTTACGAATAAGTCGTCACCAACTAATTGTACTTTATCACCGATACGCTCAGTTAATAATTTGTGACCATCCCAGTCGTTTTCGTCTAAACCATCTTCAATAGAGATGATTGGGAAGTCTTTGCAAAGCTCTTCGTAGAAATCAACCATTTCTGCAGAAGTTAAGCCAGTACGGCCTTCGCCTGCAAGGTCATATTTACCAGTTTCTTTGTTGTAGAACTCAGAAGAAGCAACGTCCATTCCTAAGAATACGTTCTCGCCAGCTTTGTAACCAGCTTTTTCGATAGCTTCGATGATTACTTCTAATGCTTCACGGTTAGAACCAAGGTTTGGAGCGAATCCACCTTCGTCACCTACTGCAGTGTTAAGACCTTTGTCATGTAATACAGCTTTAAGTGCATGGAATACTTCAGCACCCATACGGATTGATTCTTTGAATGTTGGAGCACCAACTGGTAAGATCATGAACTCTTGGAAGTCTACGTTGTTATCAGCGTGAGAACCACCGTTGATGATGTTCATCATTGGAGTTGGTAATTGTTTTGCATTGAATCCACCAAGGTAACGGTATAATGGAAGACCTACGAAGTCAGCTGCTGCGTGAGCTACTGCCATAGATACACCAAGGATAGCGTTAGCACCTAGTTTACCTTTGTTTGGAGTGCCATCTAATTCGATCATAGCACGGTCGATACCAGCTTGGTCAGTTACGTCGAAACCAACGATTTCTGGAGCGATTGCTTCGTTAACGTTGTTTACTGCATTTAGAACACCTTTACCAAGGTAACGAGATTTGTCACCGTCACGTAATTCTACTGCTTCGTGCTCACCAGTAGATGCACCACTTGGTACGATAGCGCGTCCGAAAGCGCCGCTTTCTGTGTAAACTTCTACTTCTACAGTTGGGTTACCACGAGAGTCAAGGACTTCGCGAGCATAAACATCAATAATTGTTGACATAATAAATTCTCTCCTTTTTATATAAGCAAATTATTTAATAATTGTTTTACCTGTCATTTCTTTCGGTTGTTCCACATTTAAAAGTGTAAGCATTGTTGGGGCGATATC
Organism: Bacillus sp. F9_6S_D1_P_5; assembly: GCF_054823925.1. NCBI lineage: Bacteria > Bacillati > Bacillota > Bacilli > Caryophanales > Bacillaceae > Bacillus > Bacillus sp. F9_6S_D1_P_5. Next base: position 80,303 of record NZ_JBTREW010000005.1, read on the forward strand.
TCCTAAAATACCACCTTCACGAAGCTCTACGTCATTTTTTGTAACGATGAAAGGAACCGGGTTAGTTGTATGAGCAGTCATTGGCTCGCCATCAGCAGTTAACTCCTGATCAGCATTACCATGGTCAGCAGTAATAAGTGCTACACCATCTTTTGCAAGAATCGCTTCTACAACTTTTCCTAAACATTCGTCAGTTGCTTCTACTGCTTTAATTGTTGGTTCCATCATCCCAGAATGGCCAACCATATCACAGTTCGCAAAGTTAAGAATGATAACATCATGTTTATCATTTTCGATTTCATTTACTAAAGCGTCCGTTACTTCGTAAATGCTCATTTCAGGTTTCAAGTCATATGTTGCAACCTTCGGTGAGTTAATTAAGATACGCTCTTCTCCTGGGAATTCAGCCTCACGACCACCGCTAAAGAAGAATGTAACGTGTGGATACTTTTCAGTTTCCGCGATGCGAAGTTGCTTTAATCCCGCTTGCGCAACAACTTCACCTAATGTGTTATCAAGATTCATTGGCTTAAATGCCACATAACCATCTACAGTTTCACTAAAGTGTGTCATACAAACGAATTCAGGAATGTGAGGTACTTTTTCACCACGATCGAACTCACGGAAGTCTTCGTTTGTAAATACACGAGCAATTTGAATTGCACGGTCTGGACGGAAGTTATAGAAGATAACTGCATCATCATCATTGATTGTTGCAACTGGCGTGTCATCTTCGTTAACAATTACAGACGGCAATACGAATTCATCGTAGATACCATTTGCATAAGAGTCTTCTACACACTCTTCTGCTGATTTATAAGTAGGGCCTTCACCATTCACCATAGCACGGTAACATTTTTCTACGCGATCCCAACGCTTGTCACGGTCCATGGAGTAATAACGACCAGAGATAGTCGCGAATTGTCCTACTCCTGTTTCTTTAATTACTTCATTTGTTGCATCAATATAACCTTGTGCTGTTTTTGGTCCAACATCGCGGCCATCTAAGAATGCATGAATGTATACTTTCTCAACGCCTTCTTTAGCTGCTAAGCGAAGAAGAGCAAACATATGGTTCATGTGACTGTGCACACCACCGTCAGAAAGTAAACCGAATAAATGAAGTGCAGTACCTTTTTCTTTTACGCTTTTAATTGCACTTTGGAACGTTTCGTTCTGATCGAACTCACCTTCACGAATTGCAACGTTTACGCGTGTTAAGCTTTGATATACTACGCGGCCAGCACCGATATTTAAGTGACCAACCTCAGAGTTACCCATTTGACCTTCTGGAAGACCTACTGCCTCGCCACAAGCTGTAAGCGTTGTGTGAGGGAATTTGTTCCAGTAACCATCAAAATTAGGTTTCTTAGCTTGTGCTACAGCATTCCCATGAGTTTCTTCACGTAGTCCGAAACCATCAAGAATGATTAAAGCTGTTGGCTTTCTCATTTTACCGCCCCCAGAAGACCTAAGAACGAAGCAGGCTCTAAGCTAGCACCGCCAACTAAAGCGCCGTCGATGTCAGATTGTGCCATATACTCTTTAATGTTTTCTGGTTTTACGCTACCGCCGTATTGAATACGAACAGCTTCTGCAGCTTCTGGAGAAACAGCTTCTGCAACAACTTTACGGATGTGCGCACATACTTCGTTTGCATCTGCAGAAGAAGAAGATTTACCTGTACCGATAGCCCAGATTGGCTCATAAGCGATAACAGTTGCTTTAACTTGCTCTTCTGTTAAACCTGCAAGTGCTTTTGTCACTTGACCTGCTACTAGATCAAATGTTTTTCCGCTTTCGCGCTCTTCTAAAGTCTCACCACAACATACGATTGGTGTTAAACCATGTTCAAATGCTGCGATAGTCTTTTTGTTTACTGACTCATCTGTTTCAGCAAACATTTCACGACGCTCAGAGTGACCAAGTACTACATAGCCTACTTTTAAGTCGCTAAGTGCTACTGGGCTAATTTCGCCAGTGAATGCACCATTTTTTTCGAAGTGCATGTTTTGTGCACCTACTTGTAAGTCAGTTCCTTCAGTCGCTGCTACAAGGCGCTCTAAGAATAGAGCTGGAGAGCAAACTACTGCATCAACAGCTGAAGCTGCTGGGATTTGACCTTTAACTTCCTCTACGAAGCTAACTGCTTCTGATAGAGTTTTATTCATTTTCCAGTTACCTGCGATAATTGGTTTACGCATGCTTTGCACCGTCCTTTTTCTTTGGCTGCTACTTATTTGTCGTTAAGACAAACTACACCTGGAAGCTCTTTACCTTCCATGAATTCTAATGACGCACCGCCGCCAGTAGAAATGTGGCTCATTTTATCAGCCATACCGAATTTTTCAACAGCTGCTGCAGAGTCACCACCGCCGATAACAGAGTATGTATCTTCTGCATCTGCTAATGCTTGTCCTACTGCTTTTGTACCTTCTGCGAATGGAGTCATTTCGAATACACCCATTGGTCCATTCCATACAACAAGCTTAGAATTTTTAATTACATCTGCATAAATTTCACGTGTTTTAGGACCGATGTCCACGCCTTCCCAGTTAGAAGGAATAGAGTCGATACCAACGATTTGAGTTGTTGCAGTTTCAGAGAATTCCTCTGTGATTACAACATCAACTGGCATGTAGAAGTTTACGCCTTTTTCTTTTGCAAGTTGCATAAATTCTTTAGCTAGTTCGATCTTGTCGTCTTCACATAGAGATAGACCAATTTCATGACCTAAAGCTTTAACGAATGTGTAAGCAAGTCCGCCACCGATGATTAAGTTATCTACTTTGTCTAATAGATGACGAATTACACCGATTTTATCTTTTACTTTCGCACCACCGATGATAGCTGTAAATGGACGTTCTGGGTTAGAAAGTGCTTTACCAAGTACATCTAACTCTTTTTCCATTAATAGACCAGATACTGCTGGTAGGTAGTCTGCGATACCTGCTGTAGAAGCGTGAGCACGGTGAGCTGCACCGAATGCATCGTTTACGAAGATATCAGCAAGAGCTGCAAATTCTTTCGCAAGTTCTGCATCGTTCTTTTCTTCGCCCGCATAGAAACGTACGTTTTCAAGAACTAATACGTCGCCTTCGTTCATTGCTGCAACCATTTCTTGTGCAACTGGTCCGAATGCTTCGTCTGCTTTTTTAACGTCTTTACCAAGAAGCTCGCCTAAACGTGCTGCTACTGGAGTTAAACGCATTTCTTCTACTACTTGACCTTTTGGACGGCCTAAGTGACTTGCTAAAATAACTTTCGCACCTTGCTCTACTAAATATTGAATTGTAGGAAGAGCTGCACGGATACGAGTTTCATCTGTAATTTTGCCTTCTTTCATAGGTACGTTGAAGTCAACGCGGCAAAATACACGCTTACCTTTTAAATCTACGTCACGAATTGATTTTTTGTTCATTGGATTTCCCTCCGACTACTAGTTAGGATTGACAAAACCCACTCAAAAGCTTAACACATTTGCTTTTAAAACGAAAGAAGAGAGAGAGGGAACAAACCCTCTCCCTCGTTTTGTCATTGATAGCTTATATAATTAAGAATTAAAGACCTTTAGAAGTCATGTAAGCTGCTAAGTCTACTACGCGGTTAGAGTAACCAGTTTCGTTATCGTACCAAGAAAGTACTTTAACCATGTTACCTTCCATTACCATTGTAGATAATGCATCGATTGTAGAAGAAGCTGTACATCCGTTATAGTCGATAGATACTAATGGCTCTTCACTGTATCCAAGGATACCTTTTAATTCGCCTTCAGCTGCTGCTTTGAATGCTGCATTTACTTCTTCAACTGTTACTTCTTTGTCAAGTTCAACAACTAGGTCAACTAGAGAAACGTTAGCAGTTGGAACACGTACAGCGCCACCGTTTAATTTACCTTTAAGTTCTGGTAATACTAATGCTACAGCTTTAGCTGCACCAGTAGATGTTGGGATCATGTTTTCAGCTGCTGCACGAGCACGACGTAAATCTTTGTGTGGTAAGTCTAAGATTTGTTGGTCGTTAGTGTAAGAGTGAATTGTTGTCATCATTCCGCGTTTTACGCCGAATTTTTCGTTTAATACTTTAGCGAATGGAGCTAGACAGTTTGTAGTACAAGAAGCGTTAGATACTACGTTGTGGTTAGCTGCATCGTATTGTTCGTGGTTAACACCCATAACTACAGTGATATCTTCGTCAGAAGCTGGAGCTGAGATGATAACTTTCTTAACTGATCCACCTAAGTGTTTTTCAGCGTCTGATTTTTTAGTGAAACGACCAGTAGATTCTACTACTACTTCTACTCCGTAGTCGCTCCATGGTAATTGAGCTGGGTCACGCTCAGCGATAACTTTAATTTCTTTACCGTTAACAACGATGCTGTTTTCGTTAGCAGATACTTCTGCATTTAAAGTTCCGTGAACTGTGTCATATTTTAAAAGGTGAGCTAATGTTTTAGCATCTGTTAAGTCGTTGATTGCTACTACTTCTACCTCAGAGTTGTTAAGAGCTGCGCGGAATACGTTACGTCCGATACGTCCAAATCCATTAATACCAATTTTAGTCATTTGAATTTCCTCCTTGGGGGATTATATTAAAGGGTAATACCCTTTGTTAACTGTTTTGCTGCACCTTCATCTGTAATTAGAATTGAAGTGTGCCCTTGTTTAATTACAGCCTGTATTGCCTTTGCCTTTGAAGAACCTCCAGCGACTGCCACAACGTGAGATACATGTTGTAAATCCTCAAGTTGCATCCCAACTGTTCTTACTTTATGAACAACATTTCCTTGTTCATTAAAGTAGTAACCGAAAGCTTCGCCAACTGCTTCGCTTGCTTGAATCTTTAACCAATCTGCTTCTGAAGTATTTCTGCGACGTGCCATTGTTAACGCATCACCTATTCCATGAATGACGATATTGGAAGATCGAATCAACTCAAGAACTTCTTTCACGGAAGGCTCTGTCACAATAGACGCATATGCTTCGCTACTAACATGGTCTGGAACATACAATAAGCGATAATTACTCATCGTATTTTGCGCCATTTTGGCACAAATGGTATTGGCTTCTAACTCAACACCTTCTCCAATTCCACCACGCGCTGGGACAAATAGCATATGTAAATCTTTGCAATCAAGCTGCATCATGTCCGCAGCAGCAGCTAGCGTAGTTCCTCCAGCCACAGCAACGATATTATTCGCTGTCAGACGGTCTTTTATACAAGTCACACAAGCACGGCCCATCTCCAGTTTGACCCAAGGTGATTCATCACTATCACCAGGGACAACGAAAACTTCATCCAAGTCTAATGTTTCCTTAAGTTGCTTTTCTAAAACCTTTAACCCGGAAATTTCTTTCATAAAGTCTTCCAAAGCAAGAACTAAAGCTGTTCCTTCTTCTGTCAAAGTCATTCCAGAAGAAGCGACGTGAACTAAGTTTTGTTCTTTCAAAACTTGAACTTCACTTCGCAATACTCGTTCTGTCATACCGAGACTTGCTGATAAGTTTCTTCTTCCAATCGGCTGCATGAGCCTAATGTATTGAAGAATTTGCATTCTCGTTTGCATAACAGGTAGCAGATCAGGTAATAATTTTTTTGTGTTCTGAATCCATGAGCGCATATCTTTTCTCCTCACTACATTGGTTCATTTTTCCTAGGTGGTCACTTTACGTCCCGTAGTGACATTTTGTGTCCCACATAGGTTAAAAAAATAATCCCTGCTACGTGTATTATTGTAACAGGAGATAGAAACTTATTCAACTCTTAACTGCATTCTTTATATAGTTTATTATGACACCTTTGTGAATGTTACCATATTCTACTTGTTTTCCGTCTATTTCTACAACCGGAATCATTAAGTGATATTTTTCTAAAAGGTCATTATCTTCATATATATCTATTTCCTCGATTTGAAAAGAATATTCACATTGTACTTCCTGCAAAACTTCTTTTGCCTGCACGCAAAGACCACAATCTTTTTTTGTATACAGTACAACTTTCATCTTCTTCACCTATCCGATCGTTTTTCGTAATGACGAAGCTGGAATATGCATTTGTTCTCTATACTTCGCCACCGTTCTTCGAGAAATAACGATTTCATGCTCTTCTTCTAATAATTTTGAAATCTTTTGATCTGAAAGTGGCTTTTTCTTATTCTCTGCCTCAACAAGTGTTTGAATAAACTGTTTTACACGTTTTGTAGAAACTGCTTCATCTTCAGTCGTTGAAACGGCATTACTAAAGAACGATTTCATCTCAAATAAACCATGTGGTGTTTGCACATATTTATTTCGCGTTGCACGACTAATTGTAGATTCATGCACACTTAACTCTTCCGCCACCTCTTTTAAAGCAAGCGGTTTTAAATACGCTGGACCTTCCCAAAAGAAATCACGTTGTTTTTCCATAATAATAGTCATTACTTGCAGCAATGTCTGTTTTCTCTGTTTCAAACTGCGCATGATCCACTGCACATGCTGATACTTTTCTGATACGTAAGATGCTACTTCACTTTCGCTATTATTAAGAAGCGCACTATACTCAGAATGAATTTCAATTCTTGGCATATTTCTCTCATTCATTTGTAAAACGAGACGATCGCCATCTTTTTTCACCGCCATATCAGGCACAATATAAAGTGGTTTATCAGAAGAAAACGCAAGACCTGGTTTTGGTTGTAATGACGTTATACAATTTACCGCATCCTGCAATTCTTCATTACTACACTTCAACACTTGAACGAGCTTTCGCCAATCTTTCTTCACGAAATAAGCGAAATGATCTTCCACAACCTCTTCTGCTAATCCATTCCGTCTTTGTAAGCGCTTCAATTGCAAAGTTAGACATTCCTGAATATTACGCGCCCCTACCCCTGCTGGCTCGAGTGATTGGACAAGCTCTACAGAGCGGTCGACTACATGAAGCGGCGCGGAAAGGAGATCCGCTAACTCTTCGTTCGTTTCTTGTAAATACCCATTTCCATCCATGTTCATAATAATGAAAGAAGCTATTTTTCGCTCTTCTTCATCTATTTTATAATACTGTATTTGATTTAATAAATGTTGCTGAATCGTTGTAGAATCCACACTGTAGATTTCCATCTGATTCTCGACTTGTTTGCTGGTACTTTTACTTGTGTTAGAGCTCTTTTTCTTCTCCCTCTCAAAACCACCTAACTCAATAAGGGGATTCTCTAACGATTGCTCATACAAAAACTCCGATAATTCTTGTACATTATACTGGAGCATTGTAATCGCTTGCCTTAACTCTTGTGTCATTGCCAAACGTAAGCTTTGTTCTTGTAAAAGACTTGCCTTCAAACTAATCTCCCCCTTGTTTCTATTGTACAATAAGTTTGGTAAAAGGAGAATGCTATCACAGACACCCATTCCAAAATATTATTAATTTATATGTATTAATGAGATTTACAACTTACAACCGAAATTTGAATAATATTGAAAGAAAATAATAAAACACAACAACATTATTACCAAGTACTAATAGTAAATCTTATCACTAGATATAACAAGAGAAAAATAAAAAAGTCCTAACCTACAAAACGTAAGTTAGGACTTTTTGACGCGCCCAGAGGGATTCGAACCCCCGGCAGACGTGGTACCGGAAACCACCGCTCTATCCGGCTGAGCTATGGGCGCATGATTATAGAAAATACTTCATTTTCTTTTCATAATAATAGCAATAAAATCCATCTAAATCAATAAAAATATCCCCATAATCCGTTACGCAACTTAGTTATGAGTATATTAACAAAACACTCTCCCCTAAATTTTCCAATCATAAATTCACCCCAACTCACAAATTATAACCTATGAATTGATATTCCAAAGGGGGCTTCATTCAATGACTGTAATTACGAAATTAAAGCAAACTGTTTCTGGATTAAAAAGTGCACAAGCTAGCTTAGAGGGATTCGCTCTTGATACGGATAACCAACAAGCGAAGCAACTTTTCCAAACAGCTGCGCAGCAAACACAAACGATTATCGATTCTTTAAACCCACGCGTTGAAGAAGTCCAACAAGAAGAACCACAATACTCACAGCAATAACGAATTGGTCGTGCTGTGAAATAGAAAAAGGATGATATGCAGTCATCCTTTTTCTATCACATTACATATTGCAATAGAAACGGAATGATAATTATGCGAAAACTCGGCCTCATAACCGCATTATTTGCCCTTCTATTTAGCTCTTTTACCGGATGTGATAATAGTCCTTTAGATAAAAAAGTGAAAGAAGAAGCAAAACGAACGGAGAAAGAGAAAGGTCCAAAGTTAACAAAAACGAGTACGGAATCCTTTAATCAATCTATATCACAAGGAGCCAAGAAAAGGGCTCTCGCTATGGATGAAATTATAAAAAGCACAGCAGTGAATTCAAATTTAGATCTCTACATAGCAGTTACACCTGAGCATCACGAAAGGTTTGGATTAAAGCCTCTGCGTAAGAAACTTCAAAAACAGCTAAGTGACGAGCATCCTACTTTTGATGTTCGTGTTAGTACAGATAAAAAAATCTTTATGTTACTCGAAAAACTTGAGAGTAAGATCAAGAAAAAAGAAGTATCTAAAGATGAAATTAATAAACAATTAAAATTCATTGGTAAAAAAATGGAGTCTAACACTTAACGCTTTTTAATAGAAAAGGAAGGATCGCAATGTCTAGTAAAGATAAGAACTTAACCCCTGTGCAACAGGAGTATAAAAAATTCGAGCAAGAACGAGAACCGAAGCGCCCTGTCTTAAAAAATTGTATAAAAGCCTTTTTCGTCGGTGGTTTTATTTGCTTCATCGGACAACTCATTTCTACGTTTTATATCACATATTTTGATTTCACTGAGCGTTCAGCAGGAAATCCAACAGTCGCAACTCTCATTTTCATTTCCATGTTACTAACTGGTTTCGGTATATATGACCGCTTTGGGCAGTTTGCTGGAGCAGGCACAGCTGTACCTGTTACTGGATTTGGTAACTCTGTTATTGCCGCATGTATCGAGCACCGAACAGAAGGGTTCGTCCTTGGCGTTGGCGGCAACATGTTTAAATTAGCTGGCTCTGTTATTTTATTTGGTGTCTTTTCCGCTTTCGTCATCGCACTAATTAAAACGATTCTCGTTCAATGGGGAGGGCTATAAATGTTACAAGGACACCGAACGTGGGTATTTAAAAACAAACCCGTTATTATTTCAACAGGAGTTGTTGGCGGACCGTTTGAAGCAAAGGGAAAAATTCCAGAAGACTTCGATATTCTTCATGAAGATTTATGGCTCGGACAGGATTCCTATGAAAAAGCACATAAAATTTTGTTCGAAGAAGCTTGTAGCCGCGCCACTGAAAAAGCAGAACTTCGTAAAGATGATATCCAATTCGTACTTGCAGGAGATTTAATTAATCAAATTACCCCTACAAGTTTTGCTTGCCGTACACTTGGCACTCCATATCTCGGATTATTCGGGGCTTGTTCTACTTCTATGGAAGGTTTAGCACTTGGAGCAAGTATCGTAAATGCAAAAGGCGCAAAATATTTATTAACCGGGGCATCAAGCCATAACACTGCGGTAGAAAAACAGTTCCGCTACCCTACCGAATACGGCGGACAAAAACCACCTACTGCGCAGTGGACAGTAACCGGAGCAGGAGCTGCTATTTTAAGCGATACTGGACATGGCCCTAGAGTAACATCTGCAACAATCGGACGAGTGATTGATATGGGATTAACGGATCCGTTTAATATGGGAGGCGCAATGGCTCCCGCTGCCGTCGATACAATTGAAGCCCACTTACGTGAACGACAAATTGATGCCTCTTACTACGATTTAATCGTAACCGGAGACCTAGGACATGTCGGACGCGAAATTGCTTATGACTTACTACATAAACATGGAACAAAAGTAACGAGCGAACAGTTTCAAGATTGCGGGCTACTCATTTATAGAGAGGGGCAACCTGTCATAGCTGGTGCTAGTGGACCAGGATGCTCCGCAACAGTCGTGTACGGTCATTTATTAAACCGAATGAAAAGAGGAGAGTTCCAAAAGATACTTGTTGTTGCGACAGGCGCTTTACTATCTCCACTTACATTCCAACAAGAAGAAACGATTCCGTGTATCGCTCACGCCGTTTCGATTGAATTTGGAGGTGCAACGCAATGATTTTTTTCTGGGCTTTCGTCATTGGTGGACTCATATGTGTAATCGGCCAACTTATGTTTGATGTAGGTAAACTAACGCCCGCTCATACAATGGCAACACTCGTTGTTGCTGGAGCTATATTAGACGGGTTCAATTTGTATGAACCATTAATTGATTTTGCTGGAGCCGGGGCAACTGTACCTATTACAAGTTTCGGTAATGCCCTCGTTCACGGCGCAATGGAAGAAGCCGCAAAACATGGTATCGTTGGCGTCATTACCGGCATGTTTAAAGTAACGAGCGCCGGTGTATCCGCAGCTATTATTTTCGGCTTCATTGGAGCATTGCTATTCAAACCGAAAGGATAAGAGGTGTTTGTATGACAGTTATCGCTAGCGTTAAAACCTGCCTTGCTAGTGTAAGGGGAGCTCAAGCAAGCCTAAGTTCCCTTTCGCTAAATTCTACAGACAATGAAGCTAAACGCGTATTTCATGAATGTATGTTAGAAATGGACAGTGTCATCGCTGATTTACAGGATAGAGTTTCAGTATTAGAACGTGAAGAACCTCAATATAAAGGGTTTTAAGTAGACTGGAGGAAATGACTATGTCTCACCTGCCGGAATGGACACTTGTCATTCTTCGCTCTGTATTCATATTAATCATTTTATTCACTATTACAAAATGCTTAGGAAAAAGGCAAATTTCTCAGCTTTCCTTTTTTGAATACATAGCAGGAATGACAATCGGTGATATCGCCGCTCAAATAGCTACAGGGCTTGATCAAAAGTTTTTCCATGGTGTCTTTGCAATACTTATTTTCGCCTCAGTACCCTTCTTTGTCGGAATTCTTTCCCTAAAAAACAAAACTGCTAGAGATTTTTTTGAAGGGAAGTCTACAGTGTTAATAAAAGATGGCAAAGTACTTGAGGATAATTTAAAACAAGAAAAATATACAAGTGATGAGTTACTTGAACTTCTTAGAGGAAATGGTGCATTCAGTATAGCTGAAGTCGAATTTGCTGTCTTAGAACCGAGCGGAGAATTAAATGTATTATTAAAGAAAGATTTTCAGCCACTTACTGCAAAAGATCTCGGTTTAAAAGTGCCCAATGAAAAAGAACCACAAACTGTTATTATGGATGGCAATGTACTAGATGAACCTCTTTCCGCAAGCGGTCATAACCGAGCTTGGCTACATTCTGAACTAGAAAAACTCGGTGTTGTCATTGAAAACGTCTTTCTCGGTCAAGTGGATTCATATGGACAACTTACTATCGACATTTATAATGACAAACTACAAATGGCATCTCCTCAAAACAAACCTTTATTATTGGCATCTTTAAAAAAATGTCATGCTGATCTTGAACTATTTTCCTTAGAAACAAAGTCGAAATCAGCGAGCGAAATGTATAGCAAAAATGCGAAACAAATCGAAAAGATTTTAAATAAAGTGACCTATCTTTTAAAAGAATAAATATCGAAAGAACGCTTCAGTAAAAAAGCGTTCTTTTCTTTTTTCCTATCGCTTTTCTAACGTTTAAATTTATGTAATTCGGTTATGATGTTGAAGATACATAAGCAGGGAATTTCAAAAACATAGCGAATATTTCATGGTACAACTACATATTTTTTTGATTTAAAGTGGTTTCGTTTGACCTTTATTGACCATAATTGTATTATAAGACTAAGAAAGCTTTAGAAGGAGGAAATAACAGATGAATTTAATTCCTACAGTAATTGAACAAACAAATCGTGGAGAACGCGCTTACGATATTTACTCTCGACTATTAAAAGACCGCATCATTATGCTTGGTAGTGCAATTGATGACAACGTAGCTAACTCAATCGTTTCCCAGCTTTTATTCTTGGAATCTCAAGATCCAGAAAAAGATATTCACATCTACATCAACAGCCCTGGTGGTTCTATCACAGCAGGTATGGCAATTTACGATACAATGCAGTTTATTAAACCACAAGTATCAACAATCTGTATCGGTATGGCTGCATCTATGGGTGCATTCTTACTTGCAGCAGGTGAAAAAGGAAAACGTTATGCACTTCCAAACAGTGAAGTAATGATTCACCAACCACTTGGTGGAGCACAAGGTCAAGCGACTGAAATCGAAATCGCTGCTAAACGTATCCTATTCTTACGTGAAAAACTAAACCAAATTCTTGCTGACCGCACAGGTCAACCACTTGAAGTACTACAACGCGACACAGACCGCGACAACTTCATGACAGCAGAAAAAGCTTTAGAATACGGTTTAATCGATAAGATCTTTACAAATCGTTAATACTTAAAAGCGAAAGCGGCTCGTTCAGAATAGGAGGAGGATGGAGCTTCTTCCGACGAGGTGCTTTTTACCTCGTCGGAAGAAGCGAAGCCACCGACCATTCTAGCCGCTGGAGCTAGATAGATTTAAAGTGGAAGCGCCCTATAATAGGGCGCTTTTTTATATGTTGTTCTTCGCTCACATACCCCACCTAGTATCCCCTTAAATATATCGACGATTCCACACAACTTACCGACAATTCTCGACAAGCACGCCCCCCTACATACCCTCACCAACAAACAACAAGCCCAAAACAACAAAAAAGCTATCGCACATGCGCGATAGCTTTTTATTGTACATATGCAGCTAATGCTTCTAAAGCTTCTTCTGCATCTGAACCTTCTGTTGTAATTGTTATCATGCTACCAGTTCCAATTGCTAAGCTCATAATCCCCATTATGCTCTTTGCATTCACTGTCTTTCCATCTTTCTCAATGAAGATATCCGCATGAAAGCGATTTGCCTCTTGTACAAACAACGCAGCCGGACGTGCTTGTAAACCGTTTTTTAATGAAACCTGAACTCTTTTTTGAACCACAGCTCCATTTCCCCTTTAACCTCTTATTTTTTTGCTACCGTTTCCCCCGCGCGTAATTTCTCTGCAATCTCATCGATTTTACGCAAACGATGATTAATACCCGATTTACTAATTTTCCCCCCGGATACCATCTCACCTAATTCTTTCAATGTTACATCTTGATAATCTCTTCGTAGTTGTGCAATTTCTCGTAGTTTATCTGGCAATATATCAAGACCGACCGTCTCATCAATATAGCGGATATTTTCAATCTGCCTTAGCGCTGCACCAATTGTTTTATTTAAATTAGCTGTTTCGCAGTTCACTAAACGATTTACTGAATTACGCATATCACGTACGATTCGAATGTCTTCAAATCTTAAAAGTGCATTATGAGCACCTATAATATTTAAAAACTCTGTAATTTTTTCTGCTTCTTTCAAATACGTAATGTACCCTTTTCTTCTTTCCAACGTCTTACTATTTAAATCAAATCCGTTCATCAGTTCACATATAGCATCATTATGTTCCTTATATAACGAAAAGATCTCTAAATGATAAGATGATGTTTCTGGGTTATTTACTGAACCACCTGCTAAAAATGCACCGCGTAAATACGATCGTTTACAACATTTCTTCTCAATCAATTCTTGTGATATATTTCGAATAAATGAAAAGTCGTCTCGAACGATATGAAGATCAGCTAATATTTCGCGAGACTTCTCAACAAGCCGTACGATATATACATTATTTTTCTTCAATCGCATTTTTTTACGAACAAGTAATTCTACCGTCACGTCATATCCTTTTTTCAAAAGCGTATAAATCCTTCTTGCAATTGCCGCATTCTCCGTTTGAATATCGATAGATAGACGACGATTTGAAAAAGAAAGCGATCCGTTCATGCGAAGTAACGCTGATAATTCTGCTTTCTCACAGCATTCCTTCATCTCAAGATTCGTCAACTCTTTCTTTGTTTCTGATGCAAATGACACAGTCAACACCTCCTTATACGATTATTGTGGAACAAAAATCTTGTCCTATATGAAATGATGAGCGTTACCCCAAACGAGGCAACGCACATCTACAACAGTGAATATAAAATTGAGGCTAGTTTTAATGTATCGTGTCTTACAACACGATCATCATACTTCGCTAATTGATCTTGAATGACATCAATATTGTTTTCGGTAAAACGCTCTTTATCTACTACAACTGGTGCCGACATTTCTTCTTCATATAACTGACGTAATTCACAAGGAATATCACGGTTATTTACAATTGCAGTATCAATAAATGGCTTACCTAAATGATCATGTAACGCCTGCACATGGTCAAACGCAGTATATCCCATCGTTTCACCAGCTTGCGTCATAACATTACACACATATACCTTCTTCGCTTTTGCAGCAAGAACAGCGTCCCCGATTTTGTTAACAACTAAATTCGGTAATATACTCGTATACAAACTTCCTGGACCGAAAACGAGTAAATCAGCTCGCTTAATCTCAGCCAACGTTTCATGTAACGGCTCTACATCTTCTGGAGTTAAAAAGACACGGTTAATCTTCTTTCCGTAATACGGAATCTTTGATTCACCTGTTACAATTTCTCCATCTTCTAGTTCCGCATGAAGTACCGCGCTTTGATTCGCTGCCGGTAATACACGTCCTCTAACATTTAACACTTTGCTCGTTTCCGTAATCGCATGGAAAAAGTCTCCTGTAATCGAGGTCATACCTGCCAACAATAAATTTCCTAACGCATGACCTTTCAGCCCATCTCCCGTTGTGAAACGATGCTGAAATAAAGCTTCCACCAGTGGCTCTACATCTGATAACGCAACAAGTACGTTACGAATGTCACCTGGAGGTGGAATTTCTAGCTCATCACGTAATCTACCTGAACTGCCACCATCATCAGCGATTGTAACAACTGCTGTAATATCAACCGGATATTGTTTTAATCCTCGTAATAAAACAGAGAGTCCAGTGCCGCCTCCCATGATGACAATTTTAGGTTTTCTCTCTTTTTTCATCCCTTAATGGCCCTTTCTCTTCTCCACATCACGATGAGATACATGAACGCTATACTCTGGTTTCAAATGTTTCCCAAGGTATTCTGTAAGCGTAACAGAACGATGCTGTCCACCTGTACATCCAATTGCAATTACAAGTTGACTCTTTCCTTCTCTTTTATAATGAGGCAGCATGAATGTGATAAGATCCGTCAATTTCTCTAAAAACTTATGTGTCTCATTAAATTTCAGCACATACGATGAAACTTCCTCATCTAGTCCTGTTAACGGCTTCATATGTGGAATGTAATATGGATTTGGTAAAAAACGAACATCAAATACTAAATCTGCATCAATTGGAATACCGTACTTAAATCCAAATGACATAACATTTACACGAAATGCTTGCTCAGTTTCAGTTGAAAACAGATGAACAATTTTTTCACGTAATTCTTTCGGTTTTAAATCTGATGTATCAAGCACAATATTTGCTCGCGCCTTCATATCAGTTAATAAGCTACGCTCCATTTCGATTCCCTTTAACGGCAAACCAGTTGGCGCAAGTGGATGCGAACGTCTCGTTTCTTTATAACGAGTTACAAGCGTTCCATCTTTCGCATCTAAGAATAAAATATGAGGAATAATCCATGTACGTTCTGATAAATCATCAAGTGCTCCCCATAAATGTTCGAAAAACTCTCGGCCACGTAAATCAACGCCAAGTGCTACTTTATTCATTTTCCCTTTTGAATCTGCCATAAGCTCAATAAACTTTGGCAATAACATCGGTGGTAAATTATCAACACAGAAATATCCTAAATCTTCAAAACTTTGCAAAGCTACTGTCTTTCCAGCTCCAGACATTCCTGTAATAATTACCATTTTTATATCATTATTCTCTGTCATCGTATCCTCTCCTTGACGGTTTAACTCGGATCTAATCGATATGAAAGCAACTCAAAATCTGGGGTATATACAAATGTACCGTAGATTATGCCGTTTCCTTTAATTAAATAATCAATAATGTGATAATCTCCTGGCGCCATTGCCAAATCATCAATTTTATCAAATGTATGCCAACCAATGATGCCTTCTTCGCTCTCTAGTTTGTTTTCTCCTGCAAAATCTGTCGCTAAAAAGGAGAACATCATCCATTCAGAAACAACTTTATCACCTTCTTGGATGACAAAGGTGAAGACCCCCTTTAACGCTGGGTTCTTTAAATAAATACCTGTTTCTTCACGATACTCGCGAACAACGGAATCTCTTACAGTCTCACCACGCTCCATTTTCCCGCCTGGTGCAACCCACCAATTTCGGCGAGGTTTTTGGAGTAAGAGTACTTCATTATCTCTAATTAACACACAGTTTGTCACTCTTTGCATGTTTCTTCACCTCAGCTACTTGCAGTAAATTTCTCACTGCATACTCATTTCATTATACTATCAAAAACAGTTTGCTACAACGAAGGAGCCAGTCCTCTTTCGCTAAGCATATGCTACTCAACAATTTTAAAAAAGCTTTCTATAACAAGCAATGTAAATGCCTAGATTTTCAATGAATAGCATGAAAAATCCCCTTAACGATTTTTATCGCCAAGGGGATTAAAGCCCTTATTTCTTACCGAAATAAGTAACAATCGCAAATCCTAAAATAAAGGTAATAATTGAACTTATAATTGAAAATCCTCCAGTTGGAATACCAGGGAACACAATTACAATTGAGCCGATAACAAGTCCAATAATTGCCGCAAATGTCATACTTTTATAACGATCTAATAAGAAACTAATTCCTTTACTACTTACAACAAACCCTACCATAACACCGGCACCGATAACTACGATTAATGGTAAGTTCAGTGTAGTTAAAGCATTAATTGCTGTCGGATACACACCAATAATTAATAAAATAAATGATCCGCTAATTCCGGGAAGCAACATAGCCATACTAGCCATCCATCCTGCGAAAAATAAGCCAATTGCATTTAAAATTGTTAACGTCGTAATTGGATCTGCTGCCTTATCTGGTTTAAAGAAAGCTGTGATTGCAACAAGGATTGCTGCAACTATTAATAAAACAATGTGCTTACCTTTAAACGACGACTTTGCATCAGCTTCTCTCATTAACATCGGTAATATGCTAATAATTAAACCGAGGAAGAAAAATTGAGTCGGTTCATAATGATTTGCAAGTAAATATTTAATAACGTGGCTTAACGTTAAAAACGCTGCTGCCACACCAGCTGCAAGGGGAATTAAAAATCCTAAATGTTTTTTCCATTCACGACTAAAGAATCCACTAATTGCCGCAAGTAATTGTTCATAAATCCCTAACACAACAGCGATTGTACCGCCGCTCACACCAGGAATTAAATCACTAACACCCATACAAAATCCACGATATATATTACGCCATTCCATACTGAATAAATTCCTCATTTCTTATAGTGATTTTTTCCGTAAAGTCCAGTATATCAATAAGAAAGCTTATAATCCTAATAATTTTTGACAAAACTTTGACATTTTCACACAAAAAAAGAAGAAAGCTCCTATCTGTAGCTTTCTTCTCCAAAAATATGTTATCCCTTATTTTTCTGATACAGTTTTTAGTTCTTCTAATAATTCTTCTACGTAATGTTGTGCACTTTGTGCTGCAATACTACCATCACCTGTTGCAGTTACAATTTGACGTAGCATTTTTTCACGAACATCTCCAGCTGCGAAAATACCAGGAACTTTCGTTTCCATACGCTCATTTGTTTCAAGGTAACCATTTTCATTTGTAATACCTAGTTCAACAAATGGTTTTGATAATGGTAACATACCGATGTATACGAATACGCCATCAGTTTTGACTTCTTTCTCTTCTCCACTGTTTACGTCTACAAGTGTTACACTTCCAACTTTACCACTTGCTTCGTTAATTTCTTTAATAGTGTGATTCCAAATGAAATCTACTTTCTCATTTTGGAAAGCACGATCTTGTAAAATTTTCTGCGCACGAAGCGTGTCACGACGGTGAACAATCGTTACCTTTGATGCGAAGCGTGTTAAGAACACACCCTCTTCAACAGCAGAATCTCCGCCGCCAATAACTACAAGTTCTTTTCCTTTAAAGAATGCTCCGTCACACACTGCACAATATGATACACCACGGCCGCCAAGTTCAGCTTCGCCTGGCACACCAATTTTTTTATATTCTGCACCGCTTGCAACGATAATTGCACGTGCTTTATATTCTTTTTTACCAGCAACAATTGTTTTGTATTCTTTACCATCGATGACTGCTTTCACATCACCGTATGCATATTCAGCGCCAAATTTCTTCGCATGCTCGAACATTTTATTTGATAAGTCTGGTCCTAAAATAGACTCATAACCTGGGTAATTTTCTACATCTTCTGTGTTTGCCATTTGGCCACCTGGAATACCGCGCTCAAGCATTAATGTGCTTAAATTCGCACGAGATGTATATACTGCAGCTGTCATACCAGCTGGTCCTGCACCAATAATAATGACATCATAAATTTTTTCTTCTGACACACCATTCACTCCTATTCATTCCTACACAATTAAGTTACCCTCATTATACTGTTAGCATCATTTTTTTCCCAATGATTTGCTTATCTTATTTGTGCGTACGTTTCACAGCCTGCACATACTTTCGAACAGTCGCTACAGATACATTATATACATCTCCAAGCTCTGACTGTGTCATCTTATTTCCTTGTTCGCTGCGTACGATATATTCAACCGCAGCTGACCAGCCGTATACATTTGTAAAAACTGCCCCAGATGTATATAAACGTATGAACGTACAGAACCAAAATTGTAAACACTCTTCGATTAATTCATCATCTTTTTTCGTATAATTGTATAAGGCATCCGCGATTCGCGCGCACTGTTCAAACTGTTGTAAATCAGCTGAAATGCTCTTATGGCTATTAAGTAAAAAGAAATACTTTGCAAGTTGTGATACAATTGGAACACCGTTCTTCGCTTGTGTTACATCAAAGAAGAATCCCACCTTCTCTGGCGTTGATAATTCATTCATTAAATATAAAGCTAGCATTTGTTCCTCTAGCGTCGCACTTTGCTGAAATGATTTTCGTAATTCTTCAAATAACACGTTTTGTCCTTCATCCGCTAAATTCAGCGCATTCCACGGTTCTTTTCCCTTTTTATCAGGGTGCAATTCTACAACATGTTGCCACATTTTTTCAGCTACTTGCTGATCTTTCACCATATAAGCAGAATATGCAAACCAATAATAAAAACTAACGTCTCCCTCGTATCCTTGACGCTTTAATACTTTGAACCATTTATATGCAGGTTCAAAATGACCAATTGTTGCAAGTGTCGTTCCAAGTTTTAAACGATGTTCGAATGAAATTGGATATACTGCAACTAACTGCGCAGCTAACGCTTCTACTTGTTTATGCTCTCCAATTGAATATAGGAAAATAAGCGTATTACAAAGCGCATGTATGTTACCAGGATTTTTCTCTAAAATCATTTCCGTTAACTTCAGCGCTTTATCTACATTACCAGATTGAAAATGTGCAATGGCTAAATTATTATGACCCGACCAAAATTCCGGATAATCTTTCGTAACAATTTCTAATGTAGCAATTGCTTCTTCCAATTGGCCGTTACGAATATAACGATTCGCTTCTTCTTGCATAACAATTAGATCATCTTCATCCTCAATCTCTTCCGCACCCATCGCTTCTTCTTCCATAATTTCAAGTAATTCTAATGTATCTTCTACAAATTCCTTCTCTTCTGCAACTTCTAAATAGCGATCCGCATACTTTTTCGCCTGCTGAAATAGCCCCATATATGCATAATTATTTGCAATAAAATAATAGCACTGTTCAAGTTCTGGATTAGATCTAACAAGCTTAAAGAAGGTTTGATTCGACTCTTGATATTCACCAGCCTCAGATAATACTGTTGCTAATTGGCATAAAATAAACGGCTCCTTCTCACTTTGTGCCGCTCTTCGAAAATATTTAATTGCATCTTGCAATTTTTGCCCTTTGTAAGCCCTCATCCCTTTTTTATAAAAGAAGTCCGCTAATTGATTAAAAGAGATAACTTGTCCGTTCTCCTTATATATTCCTTGATTTTTCCCCATATATCCTCCAGTTTTTTGTTTTCTTCGTTCACACATTCTTCTATCTATAAGTATAAACGATTCCGTAAAAAACAAAACAGTATATTATACTCAATTATTTCCTTTTTATTCATTAAAAAAGAAGAGAAATGTTACATTTTTAGTATCAACCTTCTTTAGCATCCATTTCTTCTTTCGTATAAATAACACGCATTGGATTTCCACCCACGAAAGCACCACTTGGGACATCCCTATGAACAAGTGTGCCAGCTGAAACAATCGCGCCATCTCCAATTTTTACACCTGGTAATATCGTTGTATTCGCTCCAATCATCACTTCATTTCCTATGACAATCTCTCCAAGTCGATATTCGCGAATTAAATATTCATGTGCTAAAAGCGTTGTATTATAGCCGATAATCGAATTCTCTCCCACAGTTATCTTTTCTGGGAACATAATATCCGGCATTACCATAAGCGCGAACGATGTTTTCTTTCCGACTTTCATCCGTAAAAATGTGCGGTACAACCAATTCTTGACGGATAAAAATGGTGTATAACGAGCAATCTGGATAATAATAAAGTTCTTCATTACCTTCCAAAAGGACACTGTTTTATACACATTCCATAATGAATTTTCTCCCGAAACAGGATAGCGCGTTGTCCGTCGCACTTAGCTCGCTCCTCTACTAAAAAGTGAAACTGTAAGTTAGTAGAGAAATATCTCCCCTACTAACTTACTTGGACCTTTATGAACGGTTCATATTAGACAAAATTGGTAGCAAATCACTCATTTTATCTAGCATAAAGTCCGGCTTGTAAGCCTCTAAATACGCTCTACCTTTCAGTGTCCATGAAACAGCAGCGGTTTTCGTACCCGCATTTTGTCCGCCAACAACATCATGATGGTTATCCCCAACCATCAATGCTTCTTCCGGTTTCGCATCTAATAACTGAAGTGCTTTTTGAAGTGGCTCTGGGTGTGGTTTCACATGCTCTACATCATCAATTGTCACGACAACATCAAAAAATTCATCAAGCTTTGACAACTTTAATCCCATTTCAACAGTTTGTCTCGCTTTCGTTGTAACAATCCCAACTTTATAGCCTTGCTTCTTCAACTCTTGAACTGTTTCATATACAGTTTCATATTCTTCTACTAATTCATCATGATGATCATGGTTAAATTGACGATAACATGTAATCATCTCTTCAACCTTGTCTTCATCAATCTTGCTGAAAGTGTCATGTAAAGACGGGCCGATGAATGGTAATACATCTTCACGTTTATATTGATCTGGATAATATGTATGTAACACATGTAAAAAAGAAGAAATAATAAGTTCGTTTGTATTAATTAAAGTTCCATCTAAATCAAATAACACTGTATTTATTCTCATTGCCTTAGTCCTTTCTCTTTCCTGAATATGAAAGAAGCAGCATCTCATAATAAGATGCTACTTTTCTCTAATTTTCCGAATATCTTTTATCAGCTTGCCCCATTTTTCGTCTCACAATAATGAAAATAATAGAAATAACAACAAGTCCAATTGACATTACTTGTGCGATACGAAGTGGTCCTAGCATTAAACTATCTGTACGTAAGCCTTCTACGAAGAAGCGCCCTACTGAATACCAAATTAAATATGTAAAGAACAGTTCCCCACGTCGCAAGTTCACTTTTCGTAATGCAAGTAATAAAATGACACCTGCAAAATTCCATAATGATTCATATAAAAACGTCGGATGATAGTACACACCATCAATATACATTTGATTAATAATGAAATCTGGTAAATGAAGGCCTTCTAAAAACTGTCTCGTTACTTCATCACCATGTGCCTCTTGGTTCATAAAGTTTCCCCATCGGCCAATTGCTTGTCCTAGTAAAATACTTGGCGCAGCAATATCAGCCAACTTCCAGAATGAAACCCCGCGGCGTTTCGCAAAAAGAATCCCTGTAATAACAGCCCCAATTAAACCACCATGAATCGCCAAGCCACCTTGACGAATATTAATAATTTGACTCGGGTTTTGCGCGTAATATTCCCATTCAAAAATAACATAGTACATTCTCGCAAATAGAATAGCGATCGGTACTGCAATTAATACAAGGTCAACAAATGTATCTTTTGGAATACCTAGCCTTTCTCCCTCGCGAGTTGCTAGCCAAAGACCTAATAGCACACCTGTCCCGATAATAATCCCGTACCAATAAACAGGAAACGGTCCAAGTTGGACAGCTACGCGGTCAAGCTGTGGTACAGAACCTAACAGCATATGTATGACCTCCCTCTCCAAAGTTTACTCCTGATTTCCTAACTCAATCGCACTCATTAATCGTTCAGAAAACTGCTGTGCTGCATTGACTCCCATACGTTTTAGACGGAAGTTCATCGCTGCCACTTCAATAATAACAGCCAAGTTTCGACCAGGGCGAACTGGAAGTGTAATCTTCGTAAGTTCTGTATCAATAATCTTCATCTTCTCTTCATCAAGACCTAAGCGATCGTAATTTTTCTTTTGATCCCAAATTTCAAGATTAATAACAAGTGTAATACGCTTATAATTTCGCACTGCCCCTGCACCGAATAACGTCATAACGTTAATGATACCTAGACCACGAATTTCTAATAAATGCTCAATTAAATCTGGTGAGCTTCCTACTAATGTGTCTTCATCTTCTTGGCGAATTTCTACACTATCATCCGCAACAAGGCGATGGCCACGCTTCACAAGTTCAAGAGCTGTCTCACTTTTACCGACACCACTTTGACCTGTAATTAAAACACCAACACCGTAAATATCCACTAATACACCATGAACAGCAGTTGTTGGTGCTAGCTTACCTTCTAAATAATTGGTTAAACGACTTGATAATCTCGTTGTCGTTTGAGAAGAACGTAATAAAGGCATGCCTGATTCACGTGATGCTTGTAATAACTCATCTGGTACATCTTGATTACGAGTTATAATAATACATGGCGTCTCCTCGGTACAAAGCGCTTTCATTCTCTCTTGTTTTTGTTCTGTCGTTAACGTATCAAAGAACGTAAGCTCCGTTTTTCCAAGAAGCTGCACGCGATCAGCTGGATAATATGTAAAAAATCCTGCCATTTCAATTCCAGGTCGTGATAAATCACTTGTATCAATCGGACGATGAATTCCTTCCTCACCACTTATTAACTCCAATTGAAATTGTTCAATTAAATCTTTTGTTCTTACTTTCGGCATATGTATAAACCTCCACTCCGCTGCGGGTTCAGTCTCATTTGATGTAAAATTCCATTCTACCGGATATTGTACCATTTTTTTCTGGAAACAAGAAATACGGTTTCTAATAAATAGAAAAAAACATTTCATACACATCATGAAATGTTTTTCTTTTTGTCATTTTCTCTTTTTTTCGTATAGAGGTTCCACAATTGCCTTTTCAATAATCATATTAAAAATTGAAATACAAATTGCTGCAACGATCGCTACACCAAATCCTGATATATTAAATGCATCTCCTAATAATGAATCTGCTATTTTTAACGTAATCGCATTAATAACAATTAAGAAGAACCCAAAAGTTACAACCGTAATTGGTAACGTAATTAAAATTAAAAATGGTTTTACGAACACATTTAAAACAGCCAAGATAATACTCGCAATAATTGCAGTTTGTATATTTGCTACGTAAAACGCGTCTGGTGCAATCCCTTTTAAAAGTCCCGATACAGCGATTAACACAACGCTATTTACAAGAAGTGATACAATCCATCTCATTTTCTTACACATCCTTTTGACATATATATTTCATCATACGCTAATAGATTATAAACGCAAGTATCATGCAAACACTTATATCAACTTATTCTACTCTTCCTGCTTGTATACCTACTAACATTTCCTCGCAAAATAAGGTCCATACCATCTATGTTCATGAGTTTTCACAAAGGTCCAAGTAAAATCTTTGTCTACAATATAGATATCGCCTTTATACGCATCATACGTCTCCCGTAATATATCATCCATATGTAATAAACTCGCATCCGTTATTAGTATGACTTCCTCACAATGTTGATAGAATATGTAACAATTCTTTTTCACTTCATTATGAAATGCGTTCTCCGCTTCTTCACCCTCTAAACACTTCTTTTTCTCATAACTAAATATGTGCCAAAGAAACCCACATGCATACTTATCACCATACAGAAAGATGTCTTCCTTTTCCTCATCACTTAAAATGATTTGCAAAGTTATCCTCCCAGCGCTTACGAAAATAAACACCCCAACTTTGAAACTCTCTTACCTTCATGTTTTTCTTTCTTAAAACATCTATAAACTCCATTTTCTCCCTCTATGAACGAAAAACCGAGTGCCATTTCCACTCGGTTTTTCGTAATACACTTATTGAGATAACTCTACTTCTTTTATTTTCTCTTTCATTCTTGCTTTATCGCGATTTAAAATCTCTTTTAAATACTTGCCTGTATACGAGCGCTCTTCTTTCACTACTTGCTCTGGTGTTCCGGAAGCAACGATTTGTCCACCTTTGTCTCCGCCCTCTGGTCCAAGGTCAACGATATAGTCAGCTGTTTTAATTACATCTAAATTATGTTCAATTACAAGTACCGTCTCACCGCTCTCAACAAGACGTTGCAGCACTTCTAGAAGACGTGCAATATCATGCGCATGTAAACCAGTCGTTGGCTCGTCTAAAATGTATAGCGTACGTCCTGTAGAACGACGGTGTAATTCAGAAGCTAGCTTCACGCGCTGCGCTTCACCACCAGATAACGTCGTAGCTGGTTGCCCTAATTTCATATAACCAAGCCCTACGTCTACAAGCGTTTGAAGTTTACGCTTAATTTTTGGGATATTAGCGAAGAACTCTACTCCATCTTCAATTGTCATTCCTAACACTTCAGAAATGTTTTTATCTTTATATTTCACTTCTAACGTTTCACGGTTGTAACGTTTACCGTGACAAACTTCACACGGAACGTATACATCTGGTAAGAAGTGCATTTCGATTTTAATAATTCCATCACCACGGCACGCTTCACAACGTCCACCTTTTACATTAAAGCTGAAACGTCCTTTTTGATATCCGCGCACTTTCGCTTCATTCGTTTGTGCAAACACATCACGGATATCATCGAATACACCTGTATACGTCGCTGGATTAGAACGTGGCGTACGACCGATTGGCGATTGATCAATATCGATTACTTTATCTAAATGCTCGAGACCTTTAATCTCTTTATGCGTACCTGGCTTCGCTTTTGCTTTATATAATTTTTGCGCTAACGATTTATATAGTACTTCATTAATCATCGTACTTTTACCGGAACCAGATACACCCGTTACCGCTACAAACGTACCAAGCGGGAATGACATCTTCGCATTCTTTAAGTTATTCTCTTTTGCACCGACAATTTCCACTTTACGCCCGTCACCTTTACGTCTTTCAAGTGGAACCGGAATAAACTCTTTACCGCTTAAATACTTACCTGTTAGCGAATTATCATCTTGCATCACTTCAGCTGGTGTACCAGCTGACACAACTTGACCACCGTGAATACCTGCACCAGGTCCGATATCAAGTAAATAATCAGCAGCCATCATCGTGTCTTCATCATGTTCAACGACAATTAGCGTATTTCCTAAATCGCGCATTTCTTGCAATGTGCGAATAAGACGGTCGTTATCGCGCTGATGCAAACCGATAGAAGGCTCATCAAGAATATAAAGTACGCCAGTAAGACGAGAACCGATTTGTGTTGCTAAACGAATACGCTGCGCCTCACCACCTGATAAAGTTCCTGCGGCACGACTTAACGTTAAATAATCTAAGCCGACGTTTACTAAGAACCCAACGCGCTCCTGAATTTCTCTTAAAATTAAATGAGCAATTTTTTGTTGTTTCTCCGTTAGCTCTACATTTGAGAAGAATTCCTGTACTTCTTGAACAGAATACTTCGTTACGTCAGCAATCGTTTTATCACCAACGAAAACAGCTAAACTCTCAGGCTTTAAGCGTCCACCTTTACACTTCGGACAAGCTTGCTCTGCCATATATTTCTCCATTTGCTCGCGAACATAATCAGAACTCGTTTCACGATAACGACGTTCGATATTTGGAATAACACCTTCAAATAAAATCTCATTTTCCTTTACTTGACCAAATTCATTTACATAGCGGAAATAAACTTTCTCTTCACCGCTTCCGTACAACACTTTATCAAATAAATCTTTCGGTATATTTTTCACAGGCACATCCATATCAATGCCGTAATGATTACATACAGATTGTAAAAGCTGCGGATAATATTGTGAGCTTGTCGGTTCCCAAGGAGCAATCGCATGTTCATTTAATGATAAATCCCAGTTCGGAATAACAAGTTCTAAATCTACCTCTAACTTTGAACCAAGTCCATCACAAGAAGGACACGCTCCGAATGGACTGTTGAATGAGAACATGCGCGGCTCTAATTCTCCAATTGAAAAACCACAATGCGGACAAGCATGATGTTCACTAAATAGAAGTTCCTCTTCTCCCATTACATCGATTAACACTCGGCCCCCGCCAAGCTTTAATGCACTTTCAAGAGAATCCGCAAGACGGCTTGCGATTCCTTCTTTTACAACAATACGGTCAATTACAACTTCAATAGAATGCTTCTTATTTTTATCTAACGTAATCTCTTCAGATACATCCAGCATTTCACCGTCAACACGTACACGAACATATCCTTGCTTCTTAATATCTTCAAGCACTTTCACATGTGCACCTTTACGTCCAGAAACGATAGGAGCTAACACTTGTAATTTCGTACGCTCAGGATATTCAAGTACACGGTCTACCATCTGCTCTACTGTTTGTGATGTAATTTCAATGCCGTGATTCGGACAAATCGGCGTACCAATTCGCGCAAATAATAAACGTAAATAATCATAAATCTCCGTTACCGTTCCGACAGTTGAACGTGGATTACGACTCGTCGTTTTTTGATCGATTGAAATCGCTGGTGACAATCCTTCAATCGTATCTACATCCGGCTTATCCATTTGCCCTAAAAACTGGCGCGCATACGCAGATAACGATTCTACGTATCTGCGCTGCCCTTCTGCATAAATCGTATCAAACGCTAATGATGATTTCCCTGAACCAGACAATCCTGTCACAACAACAAGCTGATTTCTCGGAATGGTTACATCAATATTTTTTAAGTTATGTGCTCTAGCACCTTTTACAACAATAAAATCCTTGCTCATGCTCACTCTGTTCACCCTTCCGCTTTTAATTCTAATAGTAAATCTCTCAATTCAGCTGCACGCTCGAAATCTAACGCTTTTGCTGCTTCTTTCATCTCTGCTTCCATCTTCGCAATTGTCTTTTCACGCTCTTTTTTCGTCATCTTCTTAGCTGGCGCTGCTTCATACGTTTCTGTTTCTTCAGCAGCTGTCGTTGCACGTATCACATCACGCACACCTTTTTGAATCGTTTTCGGCGTAATACCATGCTCTTTATTGTAAGCTTCTTGTATCGTACGACGACGCTGCGTTTCTTCAATCGCAATTCCCATCGATCTCGTTATACGATCTGCGTACATAATAACGCGTCCGTTTTCATTACGTGCTGCACGACCGATTGTTTGAATCAATGAACGTTCTGAACGTAAGAATCCTTCCTTATCAGCATCTAAAATAGCTACAAGTGATACTTCTGGAATATCTAATCCTTCTCGTAATAAGTTAATACCGACAAGTACATCAAACTTACCAAGGCGAAGGTCACGGATAATTTCAATACGTTCTAACGTTTTAATTTCAGAGTGAAGATAGTTCACTTTAATTCCTACATCTTTTAAGTAATCCGTTAAATCCTCTGACATCTTCTTCGTTAAAGTCGTAATTAATACACGCTCATTTTTTGCAATACGATCTTGAATTTCTCCTAATAAATCATCAATTTGACCTTCAATTGGTCGTATATCAATTGGTGGATCTAAAAGCCCTGTTGGACGAATAATTTGCTCTATTACTTCTGGTGACTGCTCTAATTCATACGGACCTGGCGTTGCCGAAACGTAAATAACTTGATTCGTTTTCTCTTCAAACTCATCAAACGTAAGCGGTCTATTATCTAAAGCTGATGGCAAACGGAATCCATGATCCACAAGCACTTGCTTACGTGCTTGGTCCCCGTTATACATCGCTCTTACTTGTGGCACGGATACGTGTGACTCATCCATAACGATTAAGAAATCTTCTGGAAAATAGTCTAATAACGTATACGGCGTTGCACCCGCTGGACGAAGCGTTAAATGACGGGAGTAGTTTTCAATCCCTGAACAAAAGCCCATCTCACGCATCATTTCTAAATCATAACGTGTTCGCTGCTCTATACGCTGCGCTTCTAACAACTTGCCATTATCATTTAATTCCTTTAAACGCTCTTCTAATTCTTTTTCGATATTTTCAATAGCGACCTTCATCTTTTCTTCACGTGTAACGAAGTGAGATGCTGGGAAGATTGCTACATGATCACGTTCTGCTAATACTTCACCTGTTAACGCATTTACTTCGCGAATACGATCAATTTCGTCGCCGAAAAACTCAATTCGAATACAATGCTCGTCAAGTGATGCTGGGAAGATTTCAACTACATCTCCGCGCACACGGAATGTACCACGCTTGAAATCAATGTCATTACGTCCATACTGCACATCAACAAGTTCACGAAGCAATTGATTGCGGTCCTTTTCCATACCAACTCGAAGTGAAACAACTAACTCGCGGTATTCTTCTGGAGAACCTAAACCATATATACACGAAACACTCGCAACAATAATCACATCATCCCGTTCAAATAGTGCAGATGTTGCTGAGTGACGTAATTTATCGATTTCATCATTAATCTGCGCATCTTTTTCAATAAATGTATCTGTTTGCGGCACATACGCTTCTGGCTGATAATAATCGTAATAACTAACAAAATATTCAACTGCATTATTCGGGAAAAAATCTTTCAGCTCACTATATAACTGTCCCGCTAACGTTTTATTATGAGCCATGACAAGTGTTGGCTTCTGCACTTCTTTAATGACATTTGAAATCGTAAATGTCTTACCCGTTCCTGTCGCTCCAAGCAACACTTGCTTTTTCTTTCCACTATTAATTCCCTCTACAAGCTTCTCTATAGCTACCGGCTGATCGCCTTGCGGGGAATACGCTGAAATAATTTCAAATTGATGTTCCAAGTATAATCCGACCTCCTCATAAAAATCTGTATTATTATTTTACCACGAATACCCACAAAAAACCTAAAAAAACGAACAGATATTCGGTAAAGTTTTCGACAATATATACATAGAAAAAGGAAGGGGTCAAAACTTCCTTCCTCTACTAACTCTATTTTTTAAGTACATATAATAAATCATATCCATTGCGCCCATTTTCATTCGCACAATCTATTAACCTATAAGCTATTTGTGATTCACGCTGCTCTTTAACAATTCTTTTACAGCTATCTTCATCCATACCTGTATGATTACCAGCAAATCGATCTTGCCTATTATCTGACACATAAAGTATATCTGTCCCACTATACTCTAACGTTTGAAAAACTGGATCCCCTTCATGTGTATAATGTACAATTCTTATTTTATCAACTTCCCCTTGGGCCACATTCAAAACGAACTTTTCGAATTTATCTAGATTGGAAATTCCTGCTCTCTTTACAATGACATCATTCTTCCTATCAACTTCAATGTTAGGTTGTGACCATGCTACTAAACTAAAGAAAAATAGGCATATAAAACGACTTCTTTTTCCTATTGTCATCCGCTCCTATAAAAATCATTTGTATACTGCAAAAGCTACTTTCCTCTACGAAAGTAGCTTCTCTTTTCCTTTTTCCTTCTTCGGGAAAAGAACATATGAAAATGAAATAACTGTATCCACTAAAAGTATAATCGCCCAAACTTGGCTAACACGACTTGCTTTTTCATTTAAAACAATCCCCGTTTCTAACCAATTATGCCATTGTTCAAACGGGACAAAACCATACAGAAAGAAAAAGAAAATATGCACAACAACGAATAAAACAAGATGTAATACCCAATTTTTTATTTCCTGCTTCGCATAGGCCATACCTGTTAATTCTACGTGCTCTTCCATAATTGGCGCTGGTTCATTCCTCCATTTCGCAACTAGCTTTTGCGCAAATATATCAAGCTTCTTCAACTCCTTTTTCCCGTAGAAAACTGCATACAATAAAATAATTACAGTAATGATTTGAAAATTAGAGAACTTCCCTGTTTGATAATAGTCCACTACCCCTAAAGTTAAAATAAATACTTCATTTACGAGAAGTACAATCCCCATAATAAAGCTCGCCTTCTTCAAACGGAATCCGTAACGGAGTAAAAAGAAACCGATAGCCGCTAACCAAAATACAATCTCTGCCCCAATTAAAAAATACCAACGATATTCTGCGAGTATACTCATTTACCCTTCTCCTTTTCATCATATATACGAAAAGCTTCATCCATATATAATAAAAATTCTTCTTCAATTGGATACATGCTCATTTTCTGTGAATCTTCCTTCGATTTTCTAACTTCCCATAACTTATCTAAAAATGCTTCATCACCATTGGCCATTTCTAAACACTTCTGCATTAATCTCTTCGTTGCCCTTTGTACCTCATCACTCGCGACTTCTTTGCCGTCTTTCATAAAAGTACGTAATTGCTTTAATAAATCTACCCACTCTAAAACATTCGGATCTTCTTCACTCATATTTGGCAAATTATGAAGCAATTTTTGTTCTTCCTTTGAAAACACTTCATTTTGAAATATTTCACGTATACGAGAAGACTGTTTTGAAAGCTGAATCAGTTCAAACATAACTTTCCAATCAAGTTCTCCCTCTACATCTACCGAATAAACAACAGCTTGTAAAACACGCTCCATTCGATTAAACTTCTTTTGTTCTTCCTGTACAAATCGAAGTTGTTTTTCAAGCGAATCCTTTAAATTAAGCTCACCTTTTACTAACATATTCGCAGACTCTTTTAATGAAAATCCCATTTCCTTTAAAAATAAAATCTGTTGCAAACGTATTACGTCAGCTTCACTATATAAACGATGCCCGCCTTCTGTTTTCCCGCTCGGCTTTAATAAATCTATTTGATCATAATAACGTAATGTACGTACTGTTACCCCTGTTTCTTTCGTCAATTGTTGTATTGAAATCACTACCATCACCTCTTCCCCTTCATTATAAAAGATGACGTTACGTCACTTTCAAGCCTTTTGTAAAAAAATACAAAAAGCTGTTTATACTCTTCGTATAAACAGCTTTTACGGAAATAATCCTTTTTGTACAGCGCGCCCACAAAATAAAATAAGTGCTCCAACAACAACACTCGTTGCTGTTTTATGATAATGAGCTGAAACTAATAAATAATATGATAAACCGACAGTACCAATCATAATACAAACGCTTGGCACTGGATTACGAGAGAAGTTCTGCATTCCCCAAAACAAAGCAAAAATAGCCGTAGCGACACATAATACCGGTAATCCCATCCCAGTTCCCCTTTTTCTATCTATTCCTTGTTGCTAACACACTCGTCGATGCCATACTTATTAATAAACCAAAAATAACAATATATAATAACTCATTTACATGTACTGCTTGCCTATCTAAATACTTATTTACACAAAGATACATAATGAACAAGAAAACGAAGCTTGTCATACTAATCGTAAAATATGACTTCATCTTGTTCACAACTCGCTCATCAATTGACGGTACTCCCTCTTCTTTCAAACGCTTCTGTTCTCTATATTCCGCAATACCATATAAAATGACTAGTGCTACATTCGATATGAAGATCGTTCCCCACGAAATACTTACAATCATTAAACTCACATTTAAAACAAGACTTGCTAAAAACAAACTTCCTATAAAACGTATAATATCTTGCTTACTCATACATGATCGATCTCTTTTTGATTTCTATATTTCCACTTCGGCCAATAGTTCACAAAGAAATAAACAAACTGCCCTAGTACAAATAAAACAAACGGCATGCCAGCATTTCCATCAACAATTAAATTGTACAAACTCCATATCGCTAAACTAATTGTTAAAAATACTCCTACATATTTAAACGCTTTATCCGACTGAAATCTCTCAAACTCATCTTGCATTTTTCATTCCTCCTATCGCTATACTCGTTTCCCTATCATCACTCCTATGATGAGACTACCCGCAAATAAGGAACTACATATTATAAATATTTCTTGTATCGGCATAACGGCTCTACCTATCGCCTTGCTCGCAACAATATAAACAATAAGCAATAAAAACGCGAATATAAATGAGATATTTACATATTTTTTTATATTTTCATTTACTCGCTCGTCTATATCTGGAAGTTCTTCTTTTTTGTACTTACGCTTTTTGTAATACGTATACACTATTAAAAATACAATTGCTAAAACGTTACTCACTATGAGCGGTAAAATTGGTATAGCCGGATTCATAATATGAACTACAATGTCTCCCAAAAACAATCCAATAGTCGCACCAATCAATAACTTTTTAGTATCGTCCATTTTTCTCCCCTTACTCTAGCGTAAATATTTCCTCCACCTTCATCCCAAAATATTTAGCGATTTTTAACGATAATTCTAGACTCGGGTTATAATGATGGTTTTCAATCGCCACAATCGTCTGCCGCGTCACCTGCATCGCCTTTGCCATTTCAACTTGCGTTATATGATTTTGCTTTCTTAACTCTTTTATTGTATTTTTCACACCCATAGGCTCCACCTTTGAAAGTAAAGATATCTTTACTTTAATTAAAAATATTTTCCAGTTTCAAGTAAAGATATCTTTACAGATTTTAGAAAAACATTTCACTGAACATCTTCTCTACCAAAGTACAAGAGTCATTTAATTTATATCAGCGATTTTTTAATATATCGACTTACCGACAAATACCGACGCACTATAATCATAAAAAAAAGCTGTTCCCAAATACCTTTGGGAACAGCTTCTCCGCCCTACTACATAAATCCTAACGCATATACAAGAACGTATCCGAGAATAGAAAGGCAAACCGAACCAATTAGCCCTGCCACGAACGCTTTGCTTCCTAACTTACGGAACGTTTTAAACTCTACATTTAAACCAAGCCCCGCCATCGCCATTGCAATAAGCATGTAAGCAATGACAACAATATAGCCCGCAACAACTTCTGGTATAACCCCGAGCGAATGCACTGCACTCATCGCTAAAAATCCGAAGATGAACCATGGAATTGGAAGGTCGCGCCACGATTTTTTTTCTTCGCTTCCTTCACTCTTACCAAACCATAATCCAATTAAAATCGCTACTGGTACAAGCATTGCTACGCGCGTTAGCTTCACGATAACTGCGATGTCTACAGCCGTACTTCCTCCTGGCGCCGCAGCTGCGATAACATGAGCAATTTCATGCAGCGTCGCACCTGAGAATACACCGTAACCGTACGGTGAGAAGCCAAGCACTGGGTATAATAGCGTATAAATAAGTGTAAATATTGTACCTAAAATTGCAATAATCGCTGCGCCGACTGCCGTTTCCTCATCCTTCGCTTTCACTTGCGGCGCAATTGCCACGACCGCTGCCGCGCCGCAAATTGCCGTCCCGCACGCTGTTAAAATTCCAAGTTTCTTCTCTACTTTAAATACTTTCGTTAGTCCATATACTACGAAAATCGTAAATATAATAACAACCGCTGCGATGACCAATACTTTCGGCCCCGCCTTCGCAATATCAACAAGATTTAATCGCATTCCAAGTAAGATGATCCCGAAGCGAAGCAACTTCTTACTCGCAAAGTTCGTCCCTGCAATCGCATCATGAGGAACTCCAATTGCCGCACGCCAAACCATCCCGATTAGAATAGCAATTACTAATTGTCCCATAATATTTAAAAATGGAAGCTCTGCTAAATATTTCGCCGCAATTGCGATTAATAGTGTAATCCCAATTCCTTGTGAAAATCCAAAACGCTTCTTCTTTTGTATAACAAGTGTTTGTTCCACTTTGTACCACTCCAATAATCGTATTGGAACATGCATGTTCTATCTACTTACATTATAAGAGAGTTTCTATAATAAGTTTAATATCAATATTGAATCTCTATCATCAGAAATACTTATGATAAGATGATAGAAAAACGAAAGGAGCTCATTACATGAACGTAGACATTTTAAAAATTTTCGTTACTGTCGTGGAACAGAAACACTTTTCCCGTGCAGCAGAATTATTAAACCTTTCACAGCCTGGCGTAAGTATGCACATTCGCAACTTAGAAAATGAATTTGGAACTACACTCATTCAGCGCTCCCCGAAGCACGTTCAAGTGACAGAGGCTGGAAACATTTTATATATACACGCAAAGCAAATGCTCTCTCTTTACGAAGATGCTAAGCAAGAAATTAACGAACTACATAACGTTGTAACAGGAACTCTTCGCATCGGTGCTAGTTTTACAATTGGCGAATACTTACTTCCAAAAATACTCGCTAACTATGCGAATGAAAATCCACACGTCGAAGTTCATACTTTTATCTCAAATACAGAAGACGTTTTGCAAAGCCTTCGCTCTAATCAAATTGATATCGGCTTAGTGGAAGGGCAAGTCGTATACGCCGACGTTGACGTTGAAACATTTATGCAAGATGAAATGAAGCTCGTCGTTCCGCCAAATCATCCACTGCTCCGCACAAATGAAATAAATGAAAGCACACTCCAAGATCAAGTATGGGTATTAAGAGAAAGTGGCTCTGGTACACGTGCTTATAGTGATCGTTTTATTCATCAACACCATTTAAAAATGAAACGATTCTTTACATTCAGTAGTATCCAAAGCGTGAAGGAAGCAGTTAGTGCCGGGCTTGGCATCGCTATTCTTTCTGATTGGACTGTACGGAAAGAGCTACTGGCAAAAGAACTATTCCACGTCGAAGTTCCAAATGAACAACTCATCCGTCCATTCTCCATCGTGCGCGGCAAATATTTTATTCCGTCTAAAGCTATTCAAGTATTTTTAAATCATGTAGATT
Source organism: Bacillus sp. F9_6S_D1_P_5 (assembly GCF_054823925.1). Classification (NCBI taxonomy): domain Bacteria; kingdom Bacillati; phylum Bacillota; class Bacilli; order Caryophanales; family Bacillaceae; genus Bacillus; species Bacillus sp. F9_6S_D1_P_5. The sequence continues at coordinate 115,563 of NZ_JBTREW010000005.1, forward strand.
CTTTTGCGAAAAAACAGAGTTGACCTTCACATTAGTGTGAAGGTTTACAATACAGGTACAAGTATAAGTGTATAATAACGAACTCAAAAATCATGAACAGAAATAAGTTTGACAAACCATTTTGTATGCGCATACAATAAAAGTAATATTATGAAAGGAAGGTACTTTGACCAATGAAGTTCTAATTCTCTTATTTATTTCATCCATCACAAATAGTGAACAAAAAATGATGAAAACTAGCAGGGGATTAGTCTGTCCATTTGTCGATACTTTCTTTCGAAACGATCATGTAAAAAAATCGTTTATTTATGTACGGTTTTTTACATGCAAGGGCGACGTTTATCCTCTCTAGTGAAACTAGGGAGGTTTTTTTATGACTATTTTATTCGCACGTAATATTGAAAAGAGCTTTGGTGATCGCACACTATTTACGTTACCGTCACTGGAAATACAAGCACATGACCGTATAGGAATTGTCGGAGTCAATGGTGCTGGTAAATCTACGTTATTACAAATATTGAGTAAAGAAATAGAAGCCGACAAAGGCATAGTAACTCATCATAGTTCTATCAGCATCATTCCTCAGCTTAGTGAGGAACTACCGGAAACCGCGTCTTCTCTCTCAAAAGGAAAATGGAGTATTTCAAACGTTACAGATGCAATGAGCGGCGGTGAACGAATGCGCCTAAAGATTGCCCATGCTCTCGAACAAGATGCAGGTATTTTATTCGCTGATGAACCAACAAGCCACTTAGATATGGTCGGTACAGAGCAATTAGAAAAGGCACTTTTATCTTATAAAGGGGCACTTGTTTTAATATCGCATGACCGTGAATTTCTAGATAATATATGTACAAAAATTATTGAAATTGAAGACGGTAGGATCCAAGAGTATAAAGGGAATTATTCCAACTATCGAAAACAAAAAGAACGTGAACGAACACAAAAACAAGCAGAGTATAAGCAATATGTACAAGAAAAAAATCGTTTAGAGCAGTCCATTTTACAAAGAAAGCAACGTGCTTCTAACATGACAAAAATCCCAACACGGTTCAGCTCATCTGAATCTAAACTGTATAAATTAAGTGGGGCTCACGGCCAAGAAAAGGTTAGCAAAGCAGCAAAAGCATTAGAAACACGTCTCGAAAAACTAGAAAAGAAAGAAAAGCCAAAGGATTTTTCTCAGGCTCAGTTTGACGTGCAATATCATGCACCCATTCATAGTAAAGTGGCAGTACAGTTCAATAAAGCAACAAAGAAAATAGGCGACCGTACACTATTTAAAAGTATAAGTGGAACTATTGCTCCTGGTGCAAAGCTTGCTGTTTTAGGTGCAAATGGAAGTGGAAAAACCACTTTGTTCAACATGCTTCTCGCAAACGAGCGTGGCATTCAGCTTTCGAAAAGTTGTAAAATTGGATACTTCGAACAAACACTATCTATTTTAAAAACAGATAAAACCATTTTAGAAAACGTTCTAGAGGAAACAAATTATACAGAATCGTTCGTTCGAACAATACTTGCACGGCTCCTATTCCGCCGTGAAGACGTTCATAAGCCTGTGCACATTCTAAGCGGTGGTGAACGAATGAAGGTTGCACTCGCAAAAGTATTTTTAGGAAACTATAATATGCTTCTGCTCGATGAACCGACAAACTATTTAGACTTAGCGACGCAAGAAGAATTAGAACTCATGTTGCAAGAATATCCTGGTACAATACTATTCATTAGCCATGACCGCGCTTTTATTCGCTCTGTTGCCGACCATATTCTACAAGTAGATGAGAGTGAACCAAGAGTATTCCACGGTAATTACGAGCAATACACAAAAAGAACAGCTGGGGATTCTGTAAACGTTACTGAACAAGAATTATTACGATTACAAACAAAATTAACGGAAATCATCGGCCGAATTTCCATACCAAATCATCACGATAACATCCCATCTCTTGAACAAGAATACGAAACATTATTAGTTCAAATCCGGAAATGTAAAGAAGCGCTCTAATGTCTTCCCTATATATCGACGGGGCCTTCCACATTTCCCAAGAAATATTGAAACTTCGACATAGAATAGCATGAATAAAAGTAAAAAGCCGTGCATCAGCACGGCTTTTTACTTTAAATACGGACAGCAGTCCCGCTCACTGCAACCATTAGCATTCCTTCGCGAACTACTTCGTAATCCACGTCGATACCAACAATTGCATTCGCATTTTTTTGTCTTGCGAAAGTTTTCATTTCTTCCATTGCGATGTCGCGCGCTTCTTTTAATTTACTTTCATAAGCGCCGGCACGACCGCCGACAACGTCACGAACAGAGGCGAAAAGGTCACGGACGATATTCGCGCCCATAATCGCTTCTCCATTGACGATATCGATATACTCAATAATTTCTTTTCCTTGAATTGTAGACGTTGTTGTTACAATCATACTTTATAGCCTCCCATATGAGATTTTTACCTACTTATGGTGCACTAATTCAGTACAAATTATATTTACGAACTAAACTGCGCTTCGTATAACCTGCTGTATCCTCCGCCTTGTTCAATTAATTCATCATGTGAACCTTGTTCTGCAATACCATCTTTATTTACAACGACGATACGATCTGCATTTTTAATCGTTGCCAGCCTGTGAGCGATAACTAGCGTTGTGCGACCGACAGCTAGTTCAGCAAGTGATTTTTGAATCGCTAGTTCTGTCTCTGTATCTAATGCAGAAGTCGCTTCATCTAATATTAAAATTGGCGGGTTTTTCAAGAACATACGAGCAATCGCTAGACGCTGCTTCTGTCCACCAGAAAGTTTCACGCCGCGCTCACCAATAACGGTATCTAAACCGTCTGGTTGCGAGTAAATTAAGTCTTCTAACTGCGCACGTTTTACTGCCTGCCAAATTTCCGCTTCTGACGCCTTTAAATTTCCGTAAGCGATATTTTCACGAATCGTTCCAGAGAATAAGAACACGTCTTGCTGCACAATTCCGATTTGCTTACGAAGTGAAGATAGCGTCATATCTTTCGTATCAATACCATCAATTTGAATCGATCCAGACGATTGTTCATAAAAACGTGGGAGTAAACTACATAACGTTGTTTTCCCTGCTCCTGATGGTCCAACGAATGCAACTGTTTCACCTGCATGTATTTTCAAGCTAATGTCATTTAAAATCGGTTCTTTATTTTCATATCCGAACGTAATGTTGTTATATTGAATATCACCGTGTACATGTTTAACTTCTATCGCATTTTTAGCGTCTACAATATCTGGCTCTGTTTCAAGAAGCTCTACATACCTCTTAAAGCCAGCGATCCCTTTCGGATAACTTTCGATTACCGCATTAATTTTTTCAATTGGGCGGAAGAAAATATTCGTTAATAGAACGAATCCGATAAATCCACCGTACGTTAATTCGCCTTGCAGAACAAACCATGTACCGCATATTAAGACGAAGAGCGTTACGAGACGCATAAGCATATAACTAATCGACGAATTTAACGCCATAATTTTATACGCCATTAATTTCGTTGTACGGAAACGAGCGTTGTTCACAGCAAATTGCTCTTTCTCAAACTTTTCATTTCCGAATGCTTGTACAACGCGGATACCACCGACGTTGTTCTCAATACATGCATTGAAATCAGCAACATCTGAGAATAAACGTCTAAATGTACCTGTCATTTTTTTATTAAAGTAAAGCGCCAACCATAATAAGAATGGAATGACGAAGAACGTTAATAGCGCTAACTTCCAGTTGATCATCATCATAAATGAGAATGCTCCAACTAAAGTCATAATAGCGATAAACAAATCTTCCGGTCCATGGTGAGCAATTTCCCCAATTTCCATTAAGTCGTTTGTAAGACGTGAAATTAAATGACCTGTTTTATTATTGTCAAAAAATCTGAATGATAGCTTTTGAATGTGATCAAATAATTTCTGCCTCATATCTGTTTCAATGTTAACGCCAAGCATATGTCCCCAATATGTAACGACGTATTGTAAGCCCGCATTTAACATATACACTGCAAGTAAACCGAAACAAGCCCATAAAATAAGCGTCCAGTTTTGCCCTGGCAATAACTTATCAATAAATTGATTTACGATAAGCGGGAAGCCAAGTTCTAATAACCCTGCGACAACTGCGCAAGAAAAGTCGAGTATAAATAAACCTTTATACGGTTTATAGTAAGAAAAAAATTTACGTAGCATATCTTCCCTCCATTTTCCAAAATTAAAAAGACTCCCTAAATGATAACCATTATCAAATAATTATTCAAGTAATTCGACTATGAAACTAAAATAAGGTTTGCGATAGTTGTCGTTTTTTGCCGGAAAGTCGATATATTGGAATAATCGCTGATATAATTCGAGTTGCGCTGATATATCTCGATAATCGCCGATATAATTCAAGTTGCGCTGATATATCCCAGTAATCGCCGATATAAATTTCATTTACTACTGCCCCACCCATCCCATACAAAAAGGGTATCACCTATTGGTGATACCCCCACTTCTATTACATAGCTTCCGAATCCCACTCATGCTCCTGCTGGACAAATACAATACCTAATTCGTGATGTCCTCCGGCGTATAATGCCGTTTGAGCGAGGCGAAGCTCTCCGTTTGTATCTAATACTTCTAATTTACAAAATGCTCCTGTCGTCTTCGTTTGAAGCGCATCGTAAAATTCTTCAGCGCTTCTTGGAATGACTCCATTTACTTTCGTAATAATTTCTCCAGGTAGTAAATTCAGCTCTGCCCCAATTGTATTCGGGATTGTATCTAATACAACGAGTCCATCATTACGTGCAGCGAAGTACGCTGGTCTTGTTTCATCCGCAATTTTTTCTTGCATGGAAATTGTGAAACGTCCAAGCATTGCGACTCCCATGGCGATAATTGCAAGTACGTGCCACCAATAACTTGCGATTCCTAAAACTAGCACAAGTCCTGCTAATCCGTATACACGTCTTCCTGTAAATAATAAAGCTTCCGTCGGTTCATAACTTCTAATCCTTCTCATAAATCCAATTAAAAATGGAACGAGGAATAGAGAGTATGTATCTGAACCGATTGAAACGACAGGCCACCATGAAATAAACTGCGTTACTGCGTCACCTGGTACGAGAATAAAAATAGGAACGATCCATAAACGCTTTGATTCGTGTAAACCAACCTTTAATCCCCGCTTACCCTTTCTCATCTTTGGCGTCGAATATCCTACTGCATTTTTAGAAATCAATAAGCCCTCTACAACGAGCATGACGCCTAGTAAAATAGCAAGAGATACAATCGTACTCTCTTCACCTTCTCCAAGCTGTAAGAAGGAAACTGGTAGCTTAGAAGATAATAGAACAAAGACAATTGCGATACTAAACGTATAAGCTGCTGATAAATATCGATACATAGCTGTTAATCCAAATAGAAGCGTCCAAAGTAAGATGACCCATAAGCTCGCTTTGGAAACAACAAGTCCAAAGCCAATTGTAATAATAGATACGATTAATCCGTATTTAACTCCCGCAAATAAAGATGTTCGCAGTTCAAACCAAATATCATAAACTTTAAAGGCAAAGTCCTTTCGTTCTCGTAACATACGTAAGTATCCAACGAAGATACTACTTATTAAAAATACATAGACAGCAGGGTGTAAGAAAAAACGTCCAACCGCCCGCATTATTTCAAAAATCCATGCCTCCACGAACCCATTCACCACCATTTATATCATTCTTTCTTTTTATATTATCATAACTGGACAAACGTTTGTTTAACACAAAAAAATACAGGCAGCAAACTGCCTGTATTTCTTGTTATTTCGCTATTAATTTTAATGCTGACTGTAATTGTAGATCATTTTCTCCAGAACGGATTTTTTCAATAATTTTCGTTTGAATCGCTTCAGCTGTCTTTTTATCAAGCTGTCCTGTCGCATCCATTTTATTCGCATTTTGGAATGCTTTCAGCGCTGATTCTGTCTCTTTACTAAAGTATCCATCTTCACGTCCTGTTACATATCCTAAACTCTTAAGCATTTCTTGTGCGTGTTTTACTTGTACATCATTTGAATTGTATGAAAGTGTCTTTTCAATTTGAATTGGTGTCGCATGATAATAATCTGGTTGCTTCACTTCTACTGTTGGCGCGATTCCTTTTTTATGAATCCAGTTTCCATCCGGCGTTAACCATTTAAACATCGTTAATTTGATGTTGCTGCCATCTTTAAATGGAACGGCTTGCTGAACAGTGCCTTTACCAAATGTTTTTTCACCAACTAAATCGTATCCTTCTCCCTCTTTTAGCGCACCCGCTAAAATCTCTGAAGCAGAAGCACTTCCATTATCAATTAATACTGAAATTGGATATGGCTTTCTTTGTTTCAGTTCCGTAGAGAACTTCTTCTTCGCACCATTTCGCTCTTCTACTTGTAGCATCGGCTTTTTATCCGTCATAATTTCCCCTAGTATCTCTTCTACACTATTTAAGTAGCCACCAGGATTACCACGTACATCAATAACTAAGCCTTTTATGTTTTTCTTCTCTAACTCTTTTAACTGATCCTTAAATTCTTTCGCTGTATTTTCAGCAAAGGAAGTGATTTGCATATAACCGATATCTTTTCCGCTCTCTTGTTTCACAGAGCTAAACACTGTGAAAATCGGAATTTTTTCACGTTTAATTTTAAACACAATCGGATCAGCTACTCCTGCACGCTTAATTTCAATCGCAACAGTCGTTCCTTTTTTACCACGAATCTTTAATACTGCTTCTTCACGTGATAAATCTTTCACACTATTTCCATCTACAGATAAAATTTGGTCATTCGGTTTAATTCCAATCTTTTCTGCCGGTGAGCCTTTAATTGGAGATACGATAATAAGCTTACCGTCCGTCTTGTTCACCTCAGCCCCAATCCCCTCTAGCTCAGGATCAAGCGATTCACTAAACTGTTTAGCCGTTTCTTTATCCATATACGTGGAATAAGGGTCCTTCAGCGTAGACAACATTCCTTGTATTGCACCTTCGACTAATTTTTCATCTTTCACGTCTTCCACATAACGTGAATCAATTAGTGCATACGCCTCATTAATTTTTGCCAAATTCCCTTGCGCAGTGCTAGCATTTCCACTCGAAATTGTTTGCGTTACTTCTGCTGGGTTAACCCCAAATAAAGACATACCTGCAAACATTCCGCCAGCACCAATTAAAAATGCAACAACCATTCCAATAATTGCAACTCTACGTTTCAATGCGGAATTCCCCTTTCCAAAACACACAGGTGGTGTAGCAAAAGGCATCACACAGTGTGTGATGCCTTTACCTATTTCTACTATATGATAAGCTTGTACGAATTATGTTTGCAACTTTTTATACTTTTAAGAAGCGTCGAATTGACATTACACTTCCCCACATACCGATTAAAGCCCCGATTAACACTAGTAAACCAGCTAATTGGAATACGAATGGGCTGTATGGTAGAAGTTCGAAAATTGTTCCGCCAAGTTTCTCGTTAAACACACCTTGTAGTGAATTATACGTGACTAGAATTAAGCCAATTGGAATAATTGATCCTAATACTCCTAAGAATAATCCCTCTAATAAGAACGGCCAACGAATAAACCAGTTTGTCGCACCTACAAGTTTCATAATTTCGATTTCTGTACTACGAGCATAAATTGTAATTTTAATTGTATTAGAGATTAAGAACATCGCTGTGAATAAAAGACCAGCAATTAACACAATCCCGATATTACGACCAGTTTTTACAGTATCAAATAATCGTTCAACTTGCCCTTTTCCGTACTGAACATTACTTACAAACTGCATTTTTTCAATCTTTTTCGCGATTGTCGCTGTATCTGTTGGTTCTTTTGCTTTTACAACGAATACGTTTTTAAGTGGGTTATCTTGTTCAAATAACTCAAACGTTTTTCCGCTATCGCCTAAGCTTTTAATTAAACGTTTTAACTCTTCTTCTTTAGAAGAATATTTAATAGAGTCTACTTTTGCAATCTTACTCATATCATCTTCTAATTTCTTTTGATCAGCTTCTTTTGCTGCTGGATCAATGTGTACACGAATCTCTACATCTTGCTCTACTTTCGTTGCAAAATGGTTCATATTCATAATCGCTGTTAAGAAGACACCTACAAGTAATAATGTAACTGTTACTGCACTAACAGAAGCAAACGTCATCCATCCGTTACGTGATAGATTCTTTACACCTTCTCGCAAATGTCGACTAAGGGTCTTAGCCTTCATATCCGTATCCTCCCTCAATCTCATCTCGAACAATTTTTCCGCCTTCAATCGCGATTACACGATGACGGATTGTATTTACGATATCTGCGTTATGTGTCGCCATAACAATCGTTGTACCACGCTCATTAATGCGCGTGAAAATCTTCATAATATCAAGAGCTGTTTCAATATCTAAGTTACCTGTTGGCTCATCGGCAATTACAACCTTTGGTCTATTAACAATTGCTCTCGCAATCGCAACACGTTGTTGCTCTCCGCCTGAAAGTTCGCTTGGAAGTGCATCTGCACGATCTTCAAGACCTACAAGACCTAAAACTTCTGTTACACGCTCAAGAATTGCTTCTTTTTCTTCTTCAATTACCTCTAAGGCAAACGCAACATTCTCATATACCGTTAACTTAGGTAACAATTTAAAATCTTGGAAAATTACGCCTAATTGACGACGGAAATATGGAACATCTCTTTCTGCTAATGTTTCGATAACAAGTCCATTTACATTAATTGATCCTGTAGATGGCTTCTCTTCACGATACATCATTTTAATAAATGTAGATTTCCCGGCTCCACTCGGTCCAACTACGTATACAAACTCACCTTGTTTAATGTTAACTGTGAGACCAGCAATGGCTTTCATACCATTCGGGTACTCCTTATAAACATTCGTCATTTTTATCATTATTTATCACCCAATACTTAATGATTTTTTTCAAATACTTTTCTGTACATCTGAAAATAAAAACTTTATTCTCACTTAACCACTCTTGTTGAAGGTAGTCTACTTACAATTTTTTTATAAGTAATACTACTATGTAATATATTTCAGCAAAATTCTACAAACCCCATTGTAACATCAAACGGTTTCCAGTTCGGATACATTTTTGTTACAGTTATGTTACACATCAAAAAAGGAAACGAGTTGTCATAGTTCTTACCAAAAACCCTTTTTGGATAAGACTCTATAATCAACTCGTCCATTTCACCTTTTTTATTTATGGTCAGCTAGCCACTCAGCTACTTTTTTCGCATCCTCACCTTGAATAATTCCTGGTGACATAGAACCGCGACCTTTTTCAATAATCTTTTCAATCTCTGCCGCATCATACTTCTGTCCCACTTTTCGTAAATCCGGTCCAGTTGCTCCCGATAAATCTTTCGCGTGACAGCCTATACAACTTTTTTGATAAATTTGCTCTGCGCTATCTGTGCTTGCAGATTGTTTTGAAGGCTTACTCTCTTCTTTATTTCCACATGCTCCTAAAGCAAAAACGACTGATGTCCCTAGCGCAATAGCCAACAATTTCTTTTTCACTTCTATCGCTCCCCATTGTTGATATTCTTTTCATTCCTAAAACACACTCATTTTCATTATAAGCATTATCTTTATATAGAAAAACTAAGGTATATTTCATATTCTTCAAAAATACAGCGAAAACCCTAATAATATAAAGCTTTTATCAGTTGTTTCAATTCTGTGAACAACATAAAAACTTCTATAAAGTATCCTTTTTGAACGGGAAATTAAAAAAGTTCTGTATAAAGTCTTACTCTATTGCCACTCTGTTTTACTATTCTCTACTTTTTACAAAACAATATACAACATTGTATGCTACATATAATCCCATCAAAAAGAGAAGTTGTCGTTTCCAACTTCTCTTCCTCTGTACTTCATCTATATAGATAAAATAACACTCTTTATATCCTCTATATCCTCAACATGTGCCAACAATTTTGTTGGCTTTTTTTCACTTAGTTTATTAGATGCGAGAACGTAAGTAAGCATCGATAAATGGGTCAATTTCTCCATCCATTACCGCCTGCACGTTACCAACCTCTGTGTTTGTACGGTGGTCTTTCACAAGAGAATACGGGTGGAATACGTAAGAACGAATTTGGCTACCCCATCCGATTTCTTTTTGCTCACCACGAATTTCATCTAACTCCGCTTGTTGCTCTTCTAATTTCTTTTGATATAATTTCGCTTTTAACATTTTCATCGCATGCTCACGGTTTTTAATTTGTGAACGCTCTGACTGACACGTTACAACTGTGTTTGTCGGTGTATGTGTAATACGAACTGCTGAGTCTGTCGTATTAATATGCTGTCCACCTGCACCACTTGCACGGTACGTATCAATTTTTAAGTCTTCTGAACGTATTTCGATTTCAACTTCATCATTGAACTCAGGGACAACTTCACAAGATACGAACGATGTATGACGGCGACCTGAAGAATCGAATGGTGAAATACGCACTAGACGATGTACACCTTTCTCTGCCTTTAAATAACCGTAAGCGTTATGACCTTTAATTAATAAAGTAACACTCTTAATACCAGCTTCATCACCTGGTAAATAGTCAACCGTTTCTACTTTAAATCCACGTTTTTCAGCCCAACGTGTGTACATACGTAATAACATAGAACCCCAGTCTTGTGACTCTGTTCCACCAGCACCTGGGTGTAATTCTAAAATCGCGTTATTTTTATCATAAGGATCGCTTAGTAGTAACTGAAGTTCATACTCATTCATTTCTTGAATTAAGCCCTTTACTTCTGATTCAAGCTCCTCATGTAAATCTTCATCGTACTCTTCTTTTAAAAGCTCATGCGTAATTTCTAAATTTTCGAATGTCTCATCTAACTGACGGAACTTTCCAACCATATCTTTCAGTGCATTCGCTTCGTTAATTACAGCTTGCGCGCCTTGTTGGTCATCCCAAAATCCTGCGCCCATCATTTTCTCTTCTAATTCTGCAATTTGTTTCTCCTTAGTAGGAAGGTCAAAGAGACCCCCTAAAAGCCGCTAATCTCTTAGCCATTTTCTCTAATTCCTGTCTAATTTCTACTAATTCCATTTCCTTCACCTCTATGTAATTGCTGTTACTTTCGTATGAAAACAAGGGAAACTCTCTCCACTTATGACGGAGAGAGTTTAATCCTTCTTAATTATACATTGTAAAGTAGCCTAGGCTACCGACCTGTATTACTTCCCAATACCACAGCAGTTTTTATATTTTTTGCCGCTACCACATTTACATACATCGTTGCGGCCTACCTGGTCACCTTTTACAACTGGCTTTTTCTTCGCTTCTTCGCCATCGCTAGATGGGTGAACAGCTTCACCTTGAACAACTTCTTGACGCTCTAGGTTTTGTTCAATTTCAGCTTTCATAATGTAACGAGAAATTTCTTCTTCAATAGAAGCAATCATTGATTCGAACATTGCGAATCCTTCCATTTGATACTCACGGAGTGGATCAATTTGACCGTAAGCACGTAAATGAATACCTTCACGAAGGTGATCCATCGCATCAATATGCTCTGTCCATTTCGTATCTACAACACGGAATACAACAACCTTTTCGAACTCACGCATTTGCTCTTCTGGCATAAGCTTTTCTTTGTCGTTGTAACGCTCTATTAATTTCGCGATAATTGGCTCGCTCATTTCCTCTGGAGCAAGGCGACGTAATTCTTCTTCTTTTACATCTCCTTCTTGCAGAAGGTTTGTATTTAAGTAGTCAACAAGACCTTTAATGTTCCAATCTTCTTCGATTTCCTCTTGTGTATGAAGTGCAACCGCACGCTCTACTGTAGATTTCATCATACCTTCAATAATACCGCGTAAGTTCTCAGACTCCATTACCTCTTGACGCTGTTTGTAAATAACTTCACGTTGCTGACGAAGTACATCGTCGTATTGTAGTAACTGCTTACGTGCATCATAGTTATTTCCTTCTACACGTTTTTGCGCAGATTCTACTGCACGAGAAACCATTTTACTTTCGATTGGCTGAGAATCATCCATACCAAGGCGGTCCATCATTGCTTTCATATTGTCAGAACCGAAGCGGCGCATTAGTTCATCTTCCATTGATAAGTAGAACTGCGTAACACCAGGGTCTCCTTGACGACCAGCACGACCACGTAACTGATTATCAATACGACGACTTTCATGACGCTCTGTACCGATAACTGCTAAACCAATGCTTTTAATATCGTCTCCAAGCTTAATATCCGTACCACGACCCGCCATGTTCGTCGCAATCGTTACAGCACCTTTAATACCAGCTTCTGCAATGATATCTGCTTCACGCGCATGGTTTTTCGCGTTTAAGATGTTATGACGTACGCCTTTACGCGTTAACATTTTTGAAATAAGCTCTGACGTTTCAATCGCAACTGTACCAACAAGAACAGGTTGTCCTTGTTTATGACGATTTACAATATCCTCAACAACAGCATTAAATTTACCTTCCATTGATTTGAAGATTAAATCAGCACGGTCATCACGAACAATCGGTTTGTTTGTTGGAATTACGATAACGTTCATATTATAAATGTTACGGAATTCCTCTTCCTCTGTTTTCGCTGTACCAGTCATACCAGATAACTTTTCGTACATACGGAAGTAGTTCTGGAATGTAATTGTCGCAAGCGTCATACTTTCATTTTGAATTTCTACGCCTTCTTTTGCCTCGATAGCTTGGTGTAAACCTTCGCTATAACGACGACCTTTCATAAGACGACCAGTAAATTGGTCTACAATTACGATTTCGCCTTCTTGTACAACATAATCTGTATCACGGTGCATAACAACGTGTGCACGAAGTGCCTGATTAATATGGTGAAGAAGTGCTACATGTTTTAAATCGAATAAGTTTTCAATGTGGAAAGCTTTCTCCGCTTTCGTAATACCATCTTCTGTTAACATTACATTTTTTGTCTTTACATCAAATGAATATTCTTTTTCATTTTCTAACGTACGAACGAATGCATTTGCAAACATGTATAGCTCTGTTGATTTTTGAGCTTGTCCAGAAATAATAAGCGGCGTACGTGCTTCATCGACTAAGATAGAATCGACCTCATCGATAATAGCAAAGTGAAGTGGACGTTGAACGCACTGCTCTTTATATAAAACCATGTTGTCACGTAAGTAATCGAATCCAAGCTCATTATTTGTGCTATACGTAATATCAGCAGCATAAGCTTCTTGTTTTTCTTCACGTGACATACTGTTTAAGTTAATTCCTACTGTTAAGCCTAGGAACTCATGAAGTTGTCCCATTTCGCTCGCATCACGTTGTGCTAAGTATTCATTGACTGTAACAACGTGAACACCTTTTCCTGTTAAAGCATTTAAATATACAGGTAATGTAGATGTTAACGTTTTACCTTCACCCGTTTTCATCTCAGAGATATTCCCTTCATGTAAGGCAATACCACCCATTAACTGTACGCCATACGGACGCATTCCGAGAACACGAGTCGCAGCTTCACGAACAACCGCAAAAGCTTCAGGTAGTAGATCATCTACTGTCTCACCTTTTGTTAGACGTTCTTTAAATTCAAGCGTCTTCCCTTTTAATTGTTCATCAGTTAATGGCTTAATAGATGGCTCTAATGCATCAATTTGCTCAACTGTCTTCTGCATACGTTTAATTTGGCGTTGATTTACATCAAACACCTTTTTTAAAATACCGATCATAGGAAATACGCTCCTCTTTTTATTAAAATAAAACTTCCGATTGTTTTTTCTTTTTCTCTATTACAATCAGTCGTTATAAAATCAAATGTATGTTATGCCAATTTTTCTCCTAATTAAAAAAACTAAAATGTATATACCTAATGATAATTGTAACACTTGTCTTATAACTATGACAACAATCGGCCGAATGTCAGGCCTTATATTCAGAAAAAGTTTTCATTTCATGTGTTACGTTTCTTTTCTCTGTCTCGTTATTTCAAGTTCACGTTACAAATTTCGTATTAAATCTAAATCGATAATTACAAAAAGTCGAAGATTTCGTCGGTGCAGCATCCATGGATACTTACACCTGCGCAAAACCTCCGACTTTAAAAGATAATGTTATGTTGCAAAATCTACTCAACCACGGCACCCAAAAAGCACACTTAAAATATATCTGTATCAATCATACATTAATTTATTGGTATTTCTAATTCATGATATTTCCCTTTCTTATCCTTCATAAAAGAAATGAATTTCACTTTAGTTGATTCATTTGAAAAGTTTTTATAATTTTTATAAAGGTCATCTCCTATAAAATAATTTGTCCCTATATATCCCCGCACTGTTTTACCAGCAGGTATTACAGGATCAAACTGATATTTTTTAGGTAATTCTATTGAATAAGGGATTACATTATAAAACTCGCCTATTTTAGAATAAAACATTGTATTGGAAATAGACTGATTACTAAGCAAATTAATATCCCGATTCGTTGTATTTGTAATATCTAAAGGTAAAACATACGTCACTACTTCTCGGTCTTCATAAGGATCATAAACTTTTGTAGGATCCAGAGGATCAAGTGCATGAAACGTAACTCCTTGTCCATCTTCAAAAGTTCTATTAGATAAAAACTCATCGTTTACCACTTTATAAGATTCATTATTTTGATTTAATGTTTTAAATCTAAAAAAACTAGCAAATATACATAGCAACACACACAACCCAATAATTATTAAGATATGTTTTCTTGTCACTCTTAATCTACCAACTTTCCATTATTAACATGTACAATACGATCTACTATTTCATTATCTAGAACATGCACATCATGACTGGCTACAATAATAGTCGTTCCTTTAGATTTTTCTTCTTTCAAAATATCCAAAACATCTTTTATCCCATCACTATCTAAAGCATTAGTAGGCTCATCTAATAACAATAATTTTGGTTGTTCCATTAAAGCTTGCGCTATCCCTAAACGTTGTTTCATACCTAAAGAGTATCTTTTATACTTTTTCTTATCTGTTTTATCAAGCCCAACTCTTTGAATAATATTATAAATTTCCTCATCAGAAATTTTATTGTTAATTGATGATAAAAATTTCAAGTTTTGAAAACCAGTATACCCTGGAATAAAACTTGGATATTCAATCAATATCCCCATAGAATCAGGGAATTGCTTTTGTTTTCCAATCATTTCATTATCTATATAAACAGCTCCAGAATTCAAGCGCATTAATCCTGATATAGCGCGTAAAATCATCGTTTTACCAGAACCATTATGCCCCTTCAAAACTAAAAACTCTCCTTTTTTTACTGACAAACTAATATTATCTAACACAATATTTCCTTTTAATCTTTTCGTCATACATTCACATTTAATATAATTGTCCATAAATTATTCACCTATCACATCTAGTTTTTTTAAACAAAAACTACCTAACAAAATCATTACAACAACAACAATTACTACTCCTATTAAAAATAACTCATGCCATTGAATAGATTGATTATTACCTAAAGTCAATTGAATTGAACTGTGATCAACAAAATACCAACGATTTGGCATAACAAAAGATCCTAAAAAATAAATACTATGAAAGAAAATAGACAAAAATAGGTACATCAACATCAGTATAAAAACAATAGTTATTGGTATATAAAGCGTTAAAAACTCAAAAATTAAAGCTAATAAAAAGCTTATAATTATTTGAATTAGCATAGTACCTACTATCCTATAAGAAAATTGACTATATACATTTGAAAAAGAATGCTCGCCAAAAGTAAGCAAATAATAAACAGTAAACCAAATCAAATACATAACAATCCAAATACTAATTATGTAAAAAAACAAAGATAGTATTTTCGTTAACCAAAGAAAATGCTTCTTCTTAACACGAGGAAATAAATAAACACCATTTTGTTGAATATCTGAAAAAGCAAACTTCCCTACTAGCAACAAAGGAGTAATTTGAAAGAATATCCAATAAAAAGGAATAGAAAACCGCCCCTCCTTATAAAAATAAGATAAATCCACAAAGTCTACTCCATGAAAAAATCGATAAAAGGTAACATCTACTAATACAGTTTCTTTACCATTAATAAGAGACTGATTGTATAAAAAAGTAACTATAATCATAGCGTAAATTAAGAATAAAAAAGCCATTATCTTGATGGAATCTCTAAACCTTACATGTAAATCTCTTTTTAACAAATGATATAAAATCATAATGTAAACTAGATCACCTCTGTTTCATCATTCATAGAAATATAATTTTTTTTAGATACAATCCATACACTTATAAAAAAGATAGAAAAACATCCAAATAAGCGTATAAATAAACCAGTCGCATCTTCAAACACATTTATATAAAAAACATTTGTAAATAAAAATCCATGTAACATAAATCTATCTAGTAAAACGGCAGTGATCATACATATTATTACAAGTAAACTAGGTAAAAATAATTGCAACAAAGCACTTATCATACATATAAAAATAGTCGCAAATAATTGAACGCAAAATAATAATGGATAATTCACAGAAATACTATTTACAGCCATCATATTTGACATCAAAAATAACTGTAAAATCATACTCCCAGCGAAAAAACAAACGAAAACGAATAGTTTCAAATAATATATAGAAACTAATTTCAATGCATTATTCACTCGGTAAACTACATAAACACTAAAAAAATTCGACATAGAATATACAGAAAAAACGATGGTCAAAGGAATAAATATAGTCGATAAATTATAAAAAGACATAACCTTATACAAAGTTTCCAATTCATTCATTTTTTCTTTTACAATTCCATGTTCAAAATAATTGAACAGGCAAACAATGATACTAACATTAAGTAAAAAGAGAATACTGAACCAAATATATTTCATCCTTATAGTTTCTTTCATTACATTATAAAAGAACATGCTTCCTACTCCCCCGTAAATAAAGAACTACAGAACAAAACCAAATACATAACAGTACACTAAGAAAAATTTGTAATTCAAAAAAACCAAGATCTTTAATTAAATAATCTTTAGGATTGAGAATCCCCTTTCCAATACCAAGCCAAACAATATGTAAGATGAGTGGAACTAAATAAATAAAATAAATTCGTTTTATAAAAAACGAAACTGATAAAGCTAAACTTGAAAAAACCGCACCGTATAAACCATTTAAAAATACATACATAAGAAAATATAAAGTAGGATACTCATAATAAACCGTATTAAATTGAGCTATTGGTGAAACAGTGGCAGCCATATAATTTAATATCGGATGCGGAGCAACTGTTGGATAAGTCATCGCATATAAATAAAAATTAAATAGTAAAGGGGCACTTATAATAAAAAAAGATACAATAAAATTAATAAAATAAAGTAATCTAAAATAATGACGCGTTCCCATCTTAGAAATAACAGAATAAATAAATCCATAATTTTTATCAATTCTATAAATTCCTGCTACAGCCATTGCAGAAATCATCGGAAATATAAGTACATAAAATTCACTATAAAACGGCAATCTATTAAAATGTAAAATGTTAGATAAATATGGAGATACCTCTATAACCCCAGCATCATTAAATCCTTTCGTTGTTACTAGCATAGAAATATATTGAGCAATGACAATTACTAACATAATAAATAAAGATAACCAAAACATCCTACCTTTTAAAACCCTTTCTAAAAAGTAACTCATCTACAGCTCCTCCATAAACCATTAATTAAATTTAAACCTTTTTTAATATGAACAATTGATCCGCAACACCGTAACATTTATTTTCTTTATTTAACCAGATGTAACGAAAAGAAACATTCGCTCTCTCTCCTTCAAATTTAGGAAACTCAACTTCATACTGATAAACATCATTTGTATCTTTTCTTTTTACACTCTTAACTTCTTGTTTCCACTCAATTACTTTTCCATCAGTTTGTTCAATCCGCCCCAAAAGATACGTTGGTTTTTTCTTATTCGTAACACCTGTTAAAAACACATAATAATTTTCCGGTATAACTCCTGACTTTATTTTTTTATTTGAAAGATTATCTTTTATTGCAATATCATTTCTATCTATTTGCCCTTGAAAGAAATCATCACCAGTTTCATTTCCCAAAAATACTTGTTCAAAAACAGTATTTTTATTAATTTCTTTCAACTGAATACTTTTCAAATTATCTTTTTCGGTTAAAGTATCTTCAATATTTACAATAGGTTCATCTACTTTTTTATGGCAAGAAGCTAATAAACAAATAATCAATATAAAACAACAGAATAAAATATATTTTGAAATAAGCTTCATTGCAGCTCCTCCTATTTGAAAAATGAAATAGCAGAAAAAATCGTATAATCCAGATTAAGAACTAGACGACTTTTTCTAACGTTACACAATAAATAATTTCAATTTATAATTTCTAAATCAATATTCAGTGTAAGGTCCACCAGGTCTTACACTATCAGGACTCCAAGCAGTAGGATAAGCATTATTTTCTCTAGAATAACCACCAAATCTCACAGGTACATTTTTTCCATAGTTTTCATATGCGTAATTTTGGAAAAGATACGTTTTACCTGGTCGCACCGTTCCTTCATGCTTACCTGACTCACCTGAAACATTTACCCAATCTCTCTTATCTCCATTTTTATTTTTATCCGCTTCTGTCCAAACGTTAAAAGAACCTCCGCCCTTCTCACTACTCTTCACACGCATATACATAGAAGTAGGTGTCTCTTTAGGACGTGCGTTAGTAAAATCATATGCACTCCAAAGCCTAAAGGTAAATTCTACATGATCATCCCTTGTATCAGCCTTAGCTGGTTCGGTTAAAGCAAAAGTACTAGCTAAAATACCTAAACATAAAACAGACCCAAACATAAAACGACTTTTTTTCTTACTACTCACTAAAAGCACCTCCGATAATTTGTAGCATTATATTGATTTTATTTTTTCACTGAAGAAACAAACTAAATCCTTATAATGCAATTTTATGATATCAACACCTCGACACACCTTCAACATGTTTCAGAATACTTAATATTAAATTTATAATTGTAAACATTTTGCCAAATTAACAAAAATAATAATACACTCCTAGCAAAGAAATACTTATAGCGATAACTACTTACCTATGCCTGTTCCAAATCATAAAGAGTAACTCGCCTTTCCAAGTTTTTTATTTTCTCATGCCGTTTTGAGGAAACACAGTCTAAAAATCACTTCTTAATGAAATGGGCTACTTACAAAGCTTTTTAACCTTGCTGCGAAAAGTAAAAATATAAAAAAAGCGCAGCCATTTCGGCTGCGCTTTTGAATTATTATTTAGTTTCGATTAAACCATATTTCCCATCTTTACGGCCATATACAACGTTAGTTTCATTTGTATCAGCATTTGTGAAGACGAAGAAATTATGTCCTAGCATATCCATTTGTAGGATTGCTTCTTCAACGTCCATCGGTTTTAAATCAAATCGTTTT
The DNA here is from genome assembly GCF_054823925.1 of Bacillus sp. F9_6S_D1_P_5. NCBI lineage: Bacteria > Bacillati > Bacillota > Bacilli > Caryophanales > Bacillaceae > Bacillus > Bacillus sp. F9_6S_D1_P_5. The sequence goes on from NZ_JBTREW010000005.1 coordinate 135,063, forward strand.
GTACGTACAAGTTCTAGTTCATCCTCTTCTACCTCATCCAGAACAGCTACTGCTTCTGGAAGGATAAAGTTCGTTTTCATAGAACCTTTCTCACGTAACTTACGATTTACTTTTGTTTTATGTTTACGAATTTGTCGCTCAAGTTTATCAACTACTAAATCGATAGCAGCGTACATATCGCTATTAGTTTCTTCTGCACGAAGTAATAAATCAGTAAATGGAATTGTTACCTCGACACGTTGCTTGTCAGAGTATACTTTTAAATTAACTTTAATCTCTGGGAATGTATCAAAATAACGCTCTAACTTACCTAGTTTTTTCTCTACATATTCCTTTAATGCTGGAGTTACTTCAATATTTTCACCACGAATGTTGAATTTCATAGATGAATTCCTCCTTTCAAGCCTATGTACTATAATTTCGACACTGGCTTAAAAACTCCTTCTAACTTTTTTAAAAAAATTAGTGGAATTGTGATTTTTTTATCGTTTTTTGTTGAAATGAAAAGATGCATCGTTTCTATCTTTATTTTATCCTATTAACATCGTGAATAACGAATATAACTGTGGACAATTCGTTACAGAAAAGAAACAACTTTTTGACAACTCTATTCATAACAAAAACCCCTTGCAAAAAACAAGAGGTTCTACCATATATATAACGTTGCCACAAACGCAGCTTTCTCTTCCCAAAAACAATATTCCTACAGTTTCACAACATTAGCTGCTTGTGGTCCACGTGCGCCATCTACAATGTCAAACTCAACTTGTTGCCCTTCTTCTAATGACTTATAACCATCTTGTTGAATCGCAGAAAAATGAACAAACACATCATCACCGTCTTCACGCTCAATAAACCCAAATCCCTTTTCTGCATTGAACCATTTCACTCTTCCTTGCATGTTCATTCCATTCCCTTCACTCTAAAAATCAGGGCATTTGCCCCATAATTTGACTATAACGAATGACAACTTACGAAGTCAAAGAAGACTTATCGTCTTTTTATTATCTCTTTCGACAGTTATAGATCAACTTCTACAGAGCGTCAAACTAGAAACTTCTCTTGCTCCTCTATTGTATAAAAGACTTCCAATTTGTCTCACTGTAATTCCTGTCGTGTATACATCATCCACGAGTAAGATGTGTTGACCATGAAACATCTCTTCTCCTTGAAAATAAAAAGGATTACTTCCCGAAAGCCTTTCTTTACGCGTCTTCTTACTTTGCTTTTCTGTTTCCCTTCTTCTTAATGATGGATACGAAATGTTGACAGGTAAACAAGTTGCTAATAACTCTGCCTGATTAAAACCACGTTCATATTGCCGTTCCCTACTAAGCGGAACAGCAATAACAGTTGAAACGTTCGTAAAATACTTTTGAAATAGCTCTCGAAAGGATTGATGAAAAACATGAACTAACTCCGCATCTCCTCGAAACTTAAACTGTGTTACTATTTCTTTCATCTCATCATCGTACACGTACAAAGAACGATTTTTAAAAGGACGATACTTATCCTCATTTATCCACCTTACGCAATCCACACAAATATCATTTTCTTTATATTCGGAAGGCAAGTCCTCTAAAGGTCGCCCACACTCTATGCAAATCTCTCCTATAATATAGGAAAGTTTCCGCTCACATCTATTACATACATATTTTTTATGGGACTTTACAAAGAAGGTGTACCAACTAACTGTTTCCAACATATACTCATCACAAAGCAAACAATGCATTAATCGATCAACCCTTGTTCCTTCGCATTTTTGTTCATACTTTGAATGTGTTTTTTCGCGCGTACTATCGACTCTGTCTTACCGTAATGAAAATACATAACCTCGCCATATGGCTCTTCAAAACTACGACCCGCTCGGCCTGCAATTTGTACGAGCGCGCTCTCTGAAAAAATTTCTTCTTCTGCCCCTAGCACCGCCACTTGTAGGTTCTTCACAGTTACTCCCCTTTCTAAAATTGTCGTTGTAACTAATAACGGAATTTCTCCCTTTCTGAACGCTGCTACTTTTTCTTTTCTCATCGAATCTTCTGCATGTACACCATCGATTCTATTATCCAATCCTTTCAATAACTGACTTATTTCTTCTATATATCGCACATGAGGAACAAATAAAAAAATAGGATGTTTTTTGTTTACGTACATTTTTAACCATTGTAGTAACACTCGAGGAATTTTTTTATGATGAAGGCTTTTCTTCCAATTTCCGCACCAGCTAAATAGAGGAACTGGTAACGGATGACGATGGTATCTTCCTGAGACAATGACACCTTTTTGTTTCCCCTTTCTGAAATTACGCTTCCACTTTTCATCAGGAGTTGCTGTTAAATAAATACGTGCCGCTTTCTCTTTCATCGCTTGTTTCACTGCATACTGTAACATTTGATCCGCATGATACGGGAAGGCATCAATCTCATCTACAATCATGACATGAAACGCTCTATAATAACGTAACAATTGATGCGTCGTTGCAACGACTAACGCTGCATCTTTTTCACGATCTGCACTCCCTCCGTATAAAGCAGCTACATTTATATTAGGAAACACTTCTTGTAATCTCGGTGCTAATTCCAGTACAACGTCTGTTCTTGGCGTTGCGATACAAACTCTTTCTCCTTTTTGAAGTGCCTCTGCAATACCGTAAAATAACATTTCTGTTTTTCCAGCTCCGCATACAGCCCAAATAAAGAAAGATTCTTTCTGCTTAATAGCTTCTATAACACCTTGCGCCGCCAACTCCTGACCGGTAGACAAAACCCCTTTCCACTGCAACTGATTTAACTCTCTTTCTTCCTTTCTTTCCTGAATCCCACGAACGAGTACAGTACATTCACTAACTCTCCCCATCGTGATGCACTTCCGGCAATACGTGCATCTTTTACTGCACCTTTTACATAAAAATGATGCAAATAATCGCTGCTCTATATTTCCGCAGCGCTGACATATATATTTAGAAACCTTCTTTATTATGCCTTGTACACATACGACCTCTCCCTTCTTTTTCAAATCACTTAATTCTCTCCTTAAATCTGAAGAGAGTTCTTCTAATAGCAACTGTTTTCCAGCAAGCATTCACACCACCTCCAGCACTACTATAAACCTTTCTCATAATCTCGTAAAAACTCAAAAAAGCCGATAACCTACTTATAAAATAGTAAGCTATCGACTTTATACACGTTTTTTATTCAATTATAATTCTATAATCTACCGTAACCTAAGAAATGTTTTTGGTTATAAGAACTATTTACACTACCGTAAGTAACACCCGTTGATTCATCAGCAGCATGGATCATTTGACCGCCACCAATATAAATACCAACGTGAGATACGCCTGCTCTATAAGTACCTTGTAAGAAGATAAGATCTCCTGGTTTTGCTTCAGAGGCGCTAATCTTTTGTACAGAGTTCCATAAACCTCTAGTATCTTGACGACCTAAACCGTAAACATAAGAGATTAAACCACTGCAGTCAAATCCACCATTTGAAATTGACGCACTACCCCATACGTATTTCAGACCTACTAAACCTTTAGCTTTTGAAACAACATCTTGTCTGCCGCCATCAGTGCCATTGTTTGCTGGTACTGATGGAGCTGGTGTTGCTTTTTTCTCTTCTTTTTTCTTAGGCTCTTCTTTTTTATCTTGTCCATCATTGTTTGCTGTTGCTGCTGGCTCTGCCTGTGTTTGTGCTGGTTGAGCTGGAGCCTGTGCTGGCTGAGCTGCTGCTTGAGCTGCTTGCTCTGCCTGCTTTTGAGCAGCAACTTCTTGTGCAGCTTTTTCTTGTGCTTCTTTTTCAGCAATTTGTTGTAATTTTAATGCCTGTTGTTCAAGCTCCTTCAATTGATCTTCCGTACTTGTCATTGAAGTTACAACTGTATCCATTTTACCACTTAAATCGTTTACTGCAGTTGCTTTTTTCGCTTTTTCAGCGTCAAGTTCTTTTTTAGCAGTTTCAATTTGAGCTTGTGCTTCTTTTAATTCTTTTTGTTTTGTTTTTACCGTTTCAACATCTTTTTTCACGTTCGCTTGATCTTCTTGTTGTGTTTTCATGATGTCTTCGTCAGACTCAAGAATTTTAGAAACTGAATTTAAACGATCAACTAAATCTGCAATATTTTTAGAGTTTACAAGAACTTCTGTTACAACGTTTGTGTTTGGTTGTTCTTGAAGTGCAACTAAACGTTTTCTTAATAACTCTTCACGTTTTGCAATTTTCGTTTGTAGTTCTGCAATATCTTTATTTTTCTTTTCGATTAATTGCTCAGTATCAGCAACTTTTTTCGTTGTTTCATCAAGCTTTGAAGCATTTTCTTGAACAGATTTATCTAAACCTTGAATTGTTTTGTTTAAGTCGTTCATTTGTTTTTGTAATTCATCACGTTCTTGTTGTTGTTTATGTAAAGTATCATTTTGTGTATTAATTTGTGATTTCACGTCAGCAATTTTATCTTCTGCAAATACATTTGGTGTTAGTCCTGAAAACATTAACCCTGCAACTAATGCGCAAGATGCCATTTTTAGCTTTTTCATTTTATTTTTTACACCGCTTTCTTTTTTCTTTTTCCGTATATAACCTATAAAATTTATACCATAATTCGGGATTTTTTTTGCTAATGTTACGCTTTTGTAAAACAAATGTAATATTATATGTAACACTATCGCAAAATATGCATATTTTTGTATGTATGTGTAGAATTTTAAACGTTTTTTATAAGCAAAGAAAAAAACGTAAGGTTTCCCTTACGTTTTATTAAATATACTAATACGAATGCAATCCAAGCGTTATTTCATCCATTTTTCAGCCCAATTTTGGACTTCATCCATAACACTTTCTAATGCTTTCCCTTTGTCAGTTAAGCCGTACTCGATTCGAACTGGTACTTCTGGATAAACATTACGAACTACAATGCCTTCGCTCTCCAATTCCTTCAAACGCTCTGACAACATACGATCGCTCATATTCGGTATAATATCTGCGATTTCTCTAAAACGCTTTGACTCTTCAAGCAAAGATTTAATAATTAAGCCAGTCCATTTTTTACTAAGCAAAGTAAAAGCTGACTCAAACTTTGGACATAAACAAGAATTATGCTCCATATGTTTCACCTCTCTTCTATTATAATATAGTCTCTTGTAAAAAGTAAGTTATAAAACTTTCCTCATTATTTTATTTTACGTACATTTTACCATTTCCAAATATTAACTTGTCAAATTCACGTAAAATATCCGTAAAAAAACCCTCTTCCGAAAGAGAGCTTTTTATATCTTTATTACTTCGTATACCATCCAAGACCTAGTGCACCTTCACCTAAATGCGTTCCAATTACAGCACCGAAATAACCTGTGCGGATTGTGACATGAGGATATTTTGCTTCTAATTCAGCCTTCCATTCATTCGCTTCCTCTTCACGTTGTGCATGAATGATAACTGCTTCCATAGGTACCCCTTTACTTGCTTGCTCATCAAAAATTTCAACAATTCGTTTTAACGCTTTTTTACGCGTACGAATCTTTTCAAACGGAATAATGATTTTATCTCTAAAATATAAAACCGGCTTTACTTGTAACAGACTGCCAATGAAAGCTTGCGCGCTATTTAATCGGCCTCCACGTTGTAAATGGTGTAAATCATCTACTACAAAATAAGCGTCCATCGTTTTCTTCATTTCATCAAAACGGGCGATAATCTCTTTCGGATCCTTTCCTTCGCTTGCTAGCCTTGCACCTTCACGCACATAGAATCCTTGTACTTCACAACTAATCTCAGAGTCGTACGTATATACATCAATACCCTCTACCATTTGTCCAGCTGTCGTTGACGTTTGATATGTACCACTAATTCCACTTGAAAGATGGATGCTAATAACTGCATCATAATCCTTAGATAATTCTTCATATAGCTCAACAAACTTTCCGATTGCTGGTTGAGAAGTTTTCGGAAGTTCTTCTTGCTCACGCACTTTTACATAAAAATCATCTGCTGAAATTTCAGCTTCTTCTTGATAAGATTCCGTTCCAAACACAACGTTTAATGGAATCATATATATATTGAGTTCATCACGAATATGCTTCGGTATATATGCTGTACTATCAGTTACAATAGCTGTTTTCATTTGCGTACCTGCCTTATAAAAAAGTTTTTATTTCCTAATTTTACACGAAAACTAAAAATGGTGCATCCATACATGAAAATGCGGGTTTGAAATTATACTCATCATCTCGACAAATTACAACAAAAAGGTAAAATACTCACCAAAAATTTCAACTTATTTATAAAAAATGTTTGAATATAAAAACGCCCGCTTTTAAAATGTAAAGTACTAGTCATTTTGATGGATAGGAGCGTATATAAGTGTTATTACAATATTTAACAATAAAAGACTACGGTGAACACGAAATTGTTATTCAAAAATCAAGATTCATCTGTTATATTAGTCGTGCTACAACCGAAGAAGAGGCTCAAGAATTCATACAAAAAATTAAAAAACAAAACTGGAATGCAACACATAATTGTTCTGCGTATTTAATTGGCGAGCAAGATCAAATCCAAAAAGCAAATGATGATGGTGAACCTAGCGGTACAGCTGGCGTACCTATGTTAGAGGTACTAAAAAAACGCGGTTTAAAAGATACCGTCGTTGTCGTTACTCGCTATTTTGGTGGCATCAAACTGGGCGCTGGTGGATTAATTCGCGCATACGGAAAATGTACAAGCGAAGGTATTAATCATGTCGGTGTTGTCGAGCGAAAACTAATGCGTGTTATGCAGACCGAAATTGATTACACATTACTCGGCAAAATTGAAAATGAATTACGCAATTCAAAATATGCCATTAAAGATATACATTATCTCGAAAATGTCACATTTGATACGTATGTAGAAGAAGATGGAAAACAACCATTCACAGATTGGATGATTGAATTAACAAATGGGAAATGTACAATTACAGAAGGAGATATGTTGTACTTAGAACAAGATGTTGTCTAAGAATAACTATATTATCACCTTTAAAGATTAATGTAGGGAATTACTTCCCTACAAATGAACTAAGGAGATTATATATGGAAGAACGTTATTATCATCTCCAAAATAGCAGAATAAAAAAGAAACGAAGAAGAAAGTTTTTCTACTTCCTTATTTTCTTATTTTTATTTGGTAGTGTAGGACTTTATATATTAAATTCCTACTCTTCTCTCATGGGGATGTATAGTGGTTTTACTCGTGAAAAATCGGATTTGAGAACTGAAGATGTAGAAATTACAAAAGAACCTTTTACAATCCTCATTATGGGTATAGAAGATTATGCGACAGACGGTCAAAACGGTCGTACAGATTCATTAATGTTTGCAACAGTCAATCCGAAAACGAAGAAGATTTCGCTTATGAGTATCCCTCGTGATAGTCGCGTCCCAATTGTCGGAAAGAATAAAGAAGACAAAATTAACGCTGCGCACGCTTATGGCGGAGAAGAAATGGCAATCAAAACGGTCGAAGGTTTTCTAAAAGTGCCTGTAGACCATTATCTTAAAATTGATTTCCAAGGCTTTAAAGGTATTGTTGATGCTGTTGGCGGCGTTACCGTAGATGTTCCCTTCGATTTCTGGGAGCGTTCAGACGTGGATTACTACAAAAAGATCGAATTTAAGCAAGGGCAACAAGAATTAAATGGTGAAGAAGCACTCGCTTACGTTCGTATGCGAAAGCAAGATCCAAATGGCGATTATGGTCGTGCTGCTAGACAAAGACAACTACTAGCCGCTGTTGCTCAAAAACTAAATTCCACCTCTACCGTATTTAAAATTAAAGATTTAACGGCAGTCGTTGGAAAATATATAAAAACTGACATTCCTATTTCAGACGGACTGGCTCTTTACAATAAAATATCTGGATTTGATCCTTCTACAATACAAACATTCAAACTTGAAGGAGAAGACAAAAAAATAGGTGGTATTTATTACTTCCTTCCAGATCCAAACGGTATTGAGGCAGTACGTAACGAAATAAAAAAAGAATTAGGAGAAACAGCAAACACGCAAGACAATTCAACGACAAAAACCGAATCAAATCCTTCTTCAAATGCTAACTCTAACGAAAAAGCGAAGAAAGAAACGAATCAGAACCAAAATCAGAACCAAACACCAACTGAACCTCCTCCATCCACAAATGCTCATGCAGAGTGGATTATGAGAAATCAGCAATAACAAAAGAGCCAAATCGCAAATGATTTGGCTCTTTTTTATTTACTTATTAAAGTGTTGTAAAATCGCTTCTACAATTCGCTCTGATGCACGGCCATCACCGTATGGGTTAGATGCTTTCGACATCTTATCATGAGCTTCTTTATCTGATAATAATTCATCAGCAAGACTAAAGATTGTCTCTTCGTCTGTTCCTGCTAATTTTAATGTACCCGCTTCAATACCTTCTGGGCGCTCTGTTGTATCACGAAGAACAAGAACCGGTACACCGAGTGATGGTGCTTCCTCTTGTACTCCACCAGAATCAGTTAACATTAAGTATGAACGAGCTGCAACATTATGGAAATCAATTACATCTAGCGGCTCAATTAAATGAATGCGGCCATGATCGCCTAAAATATCATTTGCAGTTTCACGAACAACAGGGTTCATATGAACAGGATATACAACTTGTACGTCTTCATGCTTATCAACAAGACGTTTAATTGCACGGAACATGTTACGCATTGGCTCCCCTAAATTTTCACGACGGTGAGCTGTCATAAGTACAAGACGATCACTTCCAAGTTTCTCTAGTACAGGGTGACTATATGTTTCTTTTACAGTCGTTTTTAGTGCGTCAATCGCTGTATTTCCTGTTATGAAAATGCGTGACTCATCTTTATTTTCTTTCTGTAAGTTCGTTGCTGATTTTGCTGTAGGTGAGAAATGAAGATCTGCCATTACACCTGTTAACTGACGATTCATCTCTTCTGGGTATGGAGAATACTTATCCCATGTACGAAGTCCTGCTTCGACATGACCTACTGGAATTTGATTATAGAAAGCAGCTAAACTTGCAATAAATGTTGTCGTTGTATCACCATGTACAAGTACAATATCCGGCTTTGCTTCTTTCATTACTTTATCCAAACCTTCTAAGCCACGCGTTGTAATATCAATTAAAGTTTGGCGGTCCTTCATAATATTCAAATCGAAATCTGGCGTAATTCCAAAGATACTTAATACTTGGTCTAACATTTGACGATGTTGCGCCGTTACAGTCACAATCGATTCAATTTTGTCTGAATGCTTTTGCAACTCTAATACAAGAGGTGCCATTTTAATTGCTTCTGGACGTGTCCCGAAAATTGTCATTACTTTTAAACGTTCAGTCATTTCATTGCCTCTTTTCTTTCACTAGTTACAAATTCTATTATGACATATAAGAATATACATGAATACATGCCTTTTTAACGAATAACGGAAAAGTCTCTCTTACAAATACTTTCTCTTCCAATCGAATAATAATCTATCCCTTGCTCTTTGACACCCTCAATAGTATAACAATTTCTTCCATCGAATAAAATAGGCTCTCTCATAAGTTGTGCGTACTTTTCTAACGGATAAGCCCTGATTGCTTCCCATTCTGTTATGATAAAAGCCGCACTCGCTCCTCTAATCGATTCATCTATACATTCGCTATATTGTATAGTCTCCCCAAAGATATTTTTCATATTGTGAATCGCCTTTGGATCATATAGAACTACATCCGCACCCATATGAATTAATTCTTGTATCATAATAAGGGACGGTGCGTCTCTTATATCATCCGTATTCGGTTTAAATGCCGCTCCCAGCACGGCAATCCGCTTCTTGTTCATATTTATTACTTCCTTCGCTTTCTCAATCAATAACAACTGTTGTTTATTATTCACTTCAATGACTGCTTTTAACAAGCGAAAATCATGCGCCACATTCCCTGCAATTTGCACAAGTGCTTTCGTATCTTTCGGAAAGCACGATCCCCCATAACCAATGCCCGCATTTAAAAATGACGCACCAATTCTCTTATCCATTCCCATCCCTTTTGCAACATCCAATATATTTGCTCCTACCTTCTCACAAATATTTGAAATTTCATTGATAAAACTAATTTTTGTCGCTAAAAAAGCATTCGATGCATATTTAATCATCTCTGCACTTTTTATATCTGTAACATATGTTTTTAAGCGTAATTCACTATACAAATTCTCAACTTTTCGTGCTGCTTCCTCATTATCTGCTCCAATTACAATACGATCTCCTTGAAAAAAATCGTAAATACCTGAACCTTCCCGTAAAAATTCTGGATTTGATACGATATGTAATTCATATCTATTTTGTAATTTCTCCTCAATCCATCCCCTCATAACATCATTCGTCCCTACAGGAACCGTACTTTTTGTAACAACAATGACATCGTTAGTCGCATATGTTCCAATATCGTCACAAGCACTTCGAATATATGTTAAATCCGCTGTCCCATCTAATAAAGATGGCGTCCCAACCGCAATAAATATAAATTCTGCATCATTAAATGCTTTTACTCTACTTGTTGTAAAAGTTAAATGATTATTATCACATGCATCACTTATTAATTCATATAAACCAGCTTCATAAATAGGTAAATCCCCTTGCTTTATCCGTTCAATTTTCTCATCATTTATATCAAAACATGTGACCGAGTGGCCTAACATCGCCAACCCTACTCCTGTAATCAATCCAACATATCCGGTACCTATTATCGTAATTTTCATTTCCTTTTCGCACAGGAATATACAATAGAAAATATACGAATACATAGAATTCTCCCTGTGCTTCCCCCTCTCACATTAAAAATGAGAAAACTCTTTTACTTCTTTATTATATGAATTACTTTTCCCATTCTTTTTTAAGTTTTTGTAAAATTAAATGCACCAATATAAAGTGAAATTTTATTCAGTGAAAGAGCATCTATTTTCCGCTCATTATTAGCTAAACCAATCGAGACTTCACAGGAATTAAGGTTCCCACCTCACCTCTTTGCTCCAACTGAATTTTGAGGTGGAAACCTTACTGCCCGTTCATGCGGATAAATTCCCACATTTTAACACGGAACTTACTCATTTCTACGTGTAACACTTATAATACTGAAATAAAAGTATTCACTATTAAAGAAAAAGAGAAAATGTCATATTCCAAAGCCTAATACGATTAACCTTCTCAAATGATTCAACATTCTATATGCAATTGTCATATATTCTATCTGCTTCCATTTATCGTAAATAGAAAAAAAGATTGAATTCTAATCTTTTTGTGATACCATATGTTATGAGCCTGCAAATAAACATCATAATTTTCAGATAAATATATTTAAAAAAATTACGTTAGACTATAAAAGGGTGGGGTATTAATGGACTCACAAGTGATTTATGCCATTTTGGCATCTTTCATCACTGTACTCGTCGTTACTCCTTTAGTTATTAAGTTAGCTTTTAAAATAGGAGCAACGGATAAGCCAAACGCTCGTAAAGTACACCAAAAGATTATGCCTCGTCTTGGCGGGTTAGCGATATTTATTGGTGTAGCTGTAGGATTTGTTGTCGGCGGCTTATACGAACAAAGAATGTTATCGATAACGCTAGGTGCGATTATCATTGTAATCATCGGTATTTTAGATGATATGTACGAGTTATCTGCGAAGGTAAAATTCGGTGGACAACTACTAGTTGCCATTATGATTGTTAAAAGTGGATTATTAGTGCAAGTATTATACATCCCAATCCTCGGGGATACTGAACTTGGATGGCTTGCTTATCCAATTACAGTATTTTGGATTGTAGGTATTACAAATGCAATCAACTTAATTGACGGCTTAGATGGATTATCTGCTGGTATTTCATCTATCGTACTTGCAACGCTAGCATATATGGCCTTCACTAGCCCATGGGGCACTGGAGCTGCTATTATCTTACCACTAGCATTAATTACATTAGCAAGTACAATCGGATTTTTATTCTACAACTTCCATCCAGCAAAAATCTTCATGGGAGATACAGGCGCACTATTTTTAGGATACTGTATTTCTGTTATATCGTTACTTGGGTTATACAAAAGTGTAACGTTATTCAGCTTTATCGTTCCAGTTATCATTTTAGGCGTACCTGTATTTGATACGACATTTGCAATTATTCGTCGTATCGTAAATAAAAAACCTATTTCAGCACCAGATAAATCGCATTTACATCACCGTTTACTTGCAATGGGCTTCTCTCATCGTAAAACGGTACTAATTATATACGCATTCGGTATTTTCTTTAGTGTAAATGCAATTATTTTCTCTAGTGCAACATTATGGTTATCCATTATTCTTCTTTTCGTTTTAATCTTCTTTACAGAGATTATTGCTGAAGTAATCGGGCTTGTACACGAACGTTACAAACCACTTATTTCCTTTTATAAAAAAGTGAAAAAACGCGAAGACTAATTGTAGTATAGCCTTTACAATTATGAAATATTCAAATAGCATCCTCTTTCTTATAAGAGGATGCTATTTTTTATTCATTATTTTACATTTCCAAAATATAGTTTGTTTGAGAGTCCCACTATTGGAGAAAGATATACATAATAAGAAAAGGATTATATTTTCTTTTTTACATCTTTGATTGTCAAACTGAGGGTGAATGTTATGATCAAGCGAGTATTCCAATACATTATTTTATTTTTAACGATTACGATGTACGCGTCATCTTATGCAGGAGCAACTACCATTACCCCTGCTCAACATCATCCAAATACCGAAACTACCTCTTCTACCAAAAAAATCGCGTACTTAACATTTGATGATGGACCAAACAAATATACTACGCAAATTTTAAACATCTTAAAAGAAAAGAACGGAAAAGCAACCTTCTTTGTTATTGGTGGAAAAGTGCCACATTATAAAAAGACAATGCAACGATTAATTAAAGACGGACATTATATCGGACTTCACAGTATGTCACACGATGTAAAACGCCTTTACACTGGTGACCCATCTGCTTTAATTACAGAGATGGAACAAACACAAAACATCGTTCAGCAAGTTACAAAATTAAATACACATCTCGTTCGTGTCCCGTACGGTAGCATGCCTTACTTAAAAAAGAATTACCGTGATGCACTTGTATCCGCTCAGTATAAAATGTGGGATTGGACAATCGATACATACGACTGGAAAAGCTATGATAATCCTTCTGCCATACTTGAAAGAGTACGTAATCAGAGTGATGAACAAGTCGAAGTAATTTTAATGCATGATTCGAGTGTAACTGTACAAATACTGCCACAAGTAATTGATTACTTACAGTCACAAGGATACAAACTTCTTCCCTATAATCCATCTTCCCACCTTGAAGTAAACTTTTGGAAAGACACAAGATTGTAACAGCTTTAGTGCCTATGTGCTAAAGCTGTTTTATTTTTCTCTTCCCACCCTTCCCATTTTTGTGTAAAATTTTAAATAGTGATGAAGTTTCGAGGTGAATAGAAATGAAACGAATAGATCTCATTTTTAACGCAATACAAAAAGGCAATTATACAGAAGGTGTAACCGCATCAGAACTAGCTACCCAGTTGCAACTAGATCGCGCCAATGTAAGTAGTGACTTAAACAAACTTGTAAAAGATAAACGTTTATTAAAAACAAATACGCGTCCTGTTCGTTTTTATATAGAAACGAACGCTTCGTTGGAAACGCATTCAAAAGAAGTGACTTCATTAGATACATTTGCAATTGAAAATACGAGCCTTAAAATCGCAATTGAAAAAGCGAAAGCTTCTATTCTCTATCCTCCAAACGGTATGCATACTTTACTGCTCGGAGAAACAGGAGTCGGAAAATCTATGTTCGCTTCTTTAATGCACGAATATGCAATTGAAGTTGACCAACTTCCTAAAAATGCACCATTTATCGTCTTTAACTGTGCTGATTACGCGAATAATCCACAGCTACTACTCGGGCAGTTATTTGGGATTAAAAAAGGAGCTTATACAGGGGCAAGCGATCAAAAAGGGTTAATTGAAAAAGCACATGAAGGAATTCTTTTCTTAGATGAAGTACATCGTCTTCCTCCCGAGGGACAGGAAATGCTTTTCACCTTTATTGACCGCGGAGTATACCGCCGCCTTGGAGAAACAGAAAACGAACGTAAAGCACAAGTATTAATCATTACTGCAACAACAGAAGAACCAAATTCATTTTTATTAAAAACATTTACAAGACGTATCCCGATGACTGTTACGCTGCCACCACTTCGTGAGCGTACACATAAAGAACGCTTTGCTTTACTACAACTATTTTTCACAAATGAAGCAATTCGCTTGCGAAAAGAAATTCACGTTAGTCCGAATGCAATGCGTTCTTTCGTCTTTTACAATTGTCCCAATAACATCGGTCAATTAAAAACGGATGTACAAATTGCCTGTGCAAAAGCCTATTCTGACTTCGTGACAAAGAAACGTGATTCTGTCCATGTTTCAAGTACAGATTTACCTTGGTATATGAAAGAAGGGCTATTCATTGAAAGAAAGAGCCGTCATCTATACCAAATACCAAATGAAACATTTATATTTACAGGTAATGAAGGTTGGAGTAATCATAAGATAGAAAATGAAAAACAGTCTTCTATTTACGATTATATTGATTATAAATACGAAGAACTTCAAGCTCGTGGTATTGAAGAGGACGAATTAGAATTACTTATAGAAAATGATCTTCAAAGCTTTTTCGTACAATATTTTAACCAAATGTCCAAAAAAACAAGTCATGAAAATGTTTTTAAAATTGTGGATCGTAATATCGTTTCCGTTTGTGAAAGAATTGCAGAACTTGCTGAAAAGCATTTATCTAAGACGTTTGATGAAAAAGTATTTCTCGCTTTAAGCTTACATGTACAGACAACTCTACAACGTTTGCAAGCTGGAAAACAAATTCATCACCCACAATTAAATCAAATTCGTACGAAATATAAAGAAGCGTTTTCCGTAGCTATGCAATGCATTCAATTACTAGAAGACGAATTACAAATAACAATGCCTATCGATGAAGCGGGCTTTTTAACAATGTTCTTCGTTGTTGACCCAATTCCTGCTTCACAAACAGAAGTAAAAGTATTAATATTAGCGCACGGTAACGGTATCGCAACAGAAATGGCAAACGTTGCAAACGAACTGCTCGGCATTGAGGAAGTAACCGGTATCGATATGCCGTTACATGAATCGCCGAAAGATTTCTTAGAGCGTGTGAAAGTGTATATGAAAACACTTCAAAATGTAAACGGGCTTCTCTTACTCGTTGATATGGGATCCCTCGCTTATATTGGTGATATATTAGAAACTGAGTTCAAAATTCCAGTGCGTGTTCTTTCCATGACGAGCACTCCACATGCACTAGAAGCAGCTCGAAAAGCTCAGCTTGGCTACTCGTTAGATGCCTTATATGAAACAGTGAAGAATTTAACACCGTTTTACTTAAACGTACAAGAAGAAAAGAAAAAACCACTATCGCCAATGAAATCTGTTATTTTGACAGCTTGTTTAACTGGAGAAGGCAGTGCTTTAGCTATTCAAAAAATGTTAGAGAACTATTTGCGATTTGACAAAGACTTAATTGAAATTATTCCGATTAGTATCGTCCATGAAAAAGATTTAACGAAAATGATTGAGAACATAAAAAAAGAGCGGAATATCATTTGTATCGTCACGAATTTCGATGTGCAGGTGCCATGCTTAACGTATCATTTCCAAGACATTGTAAACTACACAGCAATTCAGCCAATTCAAGAATTAATTACGTATGAAGAAACATATGCAAAAATGGCTGATATTCTTGAACAACAAATGCAGCGCAATGACGGAGCACTACTTATTAAAACAATTCGTTACGCATTAAATACAATTCAAGAATTAATTTCCTTACAGCTAACTCCTGACAGCTTAATGGGTGTGATTCTGCATATGAGCTGTATGGTGGACCGTCTTCAAAAAGGAGAAAGCCTTCTCCCTCATCCAGATAAAGAGAAACGAAGACAAGATGAGTACTGGATGTATATGAAAGTGAAAAAAGCATTGCAACCGATTGAAAATACATTTGAAATACAAATACCTGATGACGAAGTGTTTTATGTTATGGACTTCTTCATTAAAAATCAGCCTGTAAAAAATTAACCGAGGTAGTTGTTTTAATATATCGATTTACCAACAATAATCGATAAAATTTATACCTTATAGAAAAAAGGCTGTTCCAAAATATGGACAGCCTTTTTTCTACTTCTTTACTTTCCTGATTCTCCCCCTGATTTCGCCCTTCTTATTGGACTTCGTATAAACATTTACATACACATTCGCCTGGATGATTTCTTGCAGTAAGCTATCAAATGCTCTCCCCTGTAACGGCCCTTCAAAATCTTCCACATTAGCTACACCAGTAACGACTCCTTCATTTACACTAATCCCTTGCTTTAACGGACCAAATAAACTTAAAACAACTGGGCCAATTTGATCCGCTTTCCCTAAATGAATTTGGCATGATGTAACTTTTTCGATGTTTTTCAATATGACCCGATATTGTAATTTCTTTAAATCACCACTAAATATAAACTCTGCTACGCCAAAAGCTTCTGTATTTACAGGAGGTATTTCCCTCTTGCCTGTTAACCTCGCAAAGAAATGTGTTGTCATACGGGCATTCTCCTCATATAAATTTCCCAGCACTACTTCTACTACTTTATGGTTTATACATAATCATTTATGACTTTTTCAAACTTTAATTACGAAGAAAAGATTCACACAATCTTTACATTAGAATCGTTCCTTTTGCCTCACTATTTCTTGTATAATGCACATAGAAAAACATTCTCGGAGGTCGTTTTGGAAAAAAACAAATACACTTTTCACACATTATTAGAGATTTTTCTCATCTCATTTAAATTAGGACTTACTTCGTTTGGTGGCCCTGTCGCCCATCTCGGCTATTTCCACCACGAATATGTACAAAAAAGAAAATGGATGGATGAACGAAGCTATGGAGATTTAGTAGCATTATGTCAATTCCTTCCTGGTCCCGCTAGCAGTCAAGTCGGTATGGGGGTTGGATTATTAAGGGGCGGCCTATTAGGATCTATTATTTCATGGATTGGATTCACTTTACCGTCTGTGCTCGTTTTAGTTTTCTTCGCCTCATTCCTTAATCAGTTCGATCTTGGAAGTGCTGGCTGGATTCATGGACTAAAACTTGTAGCAGTCGCTATTGTCGCTCATGCCATATGGGGAATGGCGCAAAAATTAACGCCAGACCGAAATCGTGCGACGATCGCTATTGTAACTGCCGCAATCGCCTTATTATGGCCAAGCAGCTGGACACAAGTCATCCTCATTATAATATCTGGCTTTATCGGTTGGTTTTTATATCGCAACCAACCAATTAGCCAATCTCAACATATAAAAGTACCTATTTCAAAAAAGATAGCAGTTTCTTGTCTCGTCTTATTCTTTGGACTATTACTGCTGCTACCAATATTAAGACCGTTCTCTTATTACATCGCTTTATTTGATAGTTTCTACCGCTCTGGTGCACTTGTATTTGGAGGCGGACACGTCGTGCTACCTCTTCTTGAAGGTGAGTTCGTACAAAACGGAATAATGACGAAAGAACAGTTCCTAGCTGGATACGGATTAACACAAGCCGTACCAGGACCACTATTTACATTCGCTTCTTATATAGGCGCAGTGTTAAACGGAACGCTTGGAGCACTACTCGCAACAATTGCAATCTTTCTTCCTGCTTTCTTACTCGTTATTGGTGTTTTACCATTTTGGAACAGTGTAAGAAAAATATCTTTCATACAAGGCGCACTACTTGGAGTCAATGCAGCTGTTGTCGGTATTTTATTAGCAGCTTTTTATGATCCAATTTGGACAAGCACAATTATGAACGCTGTAGATTTCGTTTTCGCGTCTCTTCTATTTTGCTTGCTCGCTTTTTGGAAAACACCACCTTGGGTTATCGTTATACTCGGAGCCTTTGGCGGATATATTCTATCCATTTTGTAAATAAAAAACGACGGCATGATATAGCCGTCGTTTTTCTATTAAAACTTCACAAGTTCTATTCCTTCAGGCAACTCGCTCTCTGTTAAAATACGCAATTCTTTCACCCGATCCATTACATAAGAAGAACGCTTCACAAGCTCTGGATCAATATACGCTGGATGAACCATAATTTCTACCGTTTGTTCACCCTGTACTCTTTCTTTTAACTTCACAAAGTAATCTTCCGTCACACCATCTGCGTAAAAGTCACTGTAAAATACGTCAGAAAACGGACGTACTGCTCGCTCTTTCTCACAACGACGAATCGGAACATTATACGTAGCCGCTAATCTCTCAAGAACATCGTGCAAGATCGGTAAGCCATGCACATGATGGTGACTATCTAAATGAGTTGGTGTTAATCCGTAAGATAGGAATTTCTCAATTTGAGCAGTCCATTCTCGCTCGACTTCTTCTGGGTTTACCTTCCCTTCCCATACGACACTTTGTTTATGAAACAAACCATCGCTACTTACAAGTGATGGTACGTCTCCAAGAAGCGGTTTCCCTGCTGTTAATACGAGATGTACGCCTACTCCGAGTAAGTTATGCTCTTTCGCTAAGCGTACCGCATGCTCTGTTCCTGGCATATTCATCATCATCGTCGTTGAATTTACAAGTCCATTTATATGCCCATCAATAATGCCGTAATTTGTACCTTCTGTAAGACCAAAATCATCTGCATTTACAATTAATTTAATCATCGTAATACCTCCTAATAGAATAAAAAAAGCGGGCTAAATAGCGCCGCTTTATTTCTCTACCTTTTTAAAGAACTGTGGAAGATGTTCTTTATGTGCTTCCAACATTTCATCTAAAATTTGTTTTGCCACTTTATCTGATGGTACAAGTGGATTAATTGTCATAGCAAGCAGCGCTTTATGATAATCCCCTGTAACAGCAGCTTCAATTGTTGTGCGCTCAAATGATTTAATTTGCTGTACTAAGCCGCGAACTGGTACTGGAAGATCTCCAACTGCAATTGGCTTTGGACCTTCTTTCGTAATAATACAGTTCACTTCAACAGCCGAATCATGCGGTAAGCTTGCAATTGTTCCGTTGTTTCGTGTATTAACAGGCTGGATATCACCTTTATTATTGTAAATAGACGTAATTAAGCTACATGCTGCGTCACTATAATAAGCGCCGCCACGTTTTTCTAATTGTGGTGGTTTAATATCTAAGTTCGGGTCTTTATATAACTCGAATAAATCATCTTCTAATTGTTTTACTACTTCTGCACGTGTACCTTTTTCAACCGAAGCTTCTTTCTCTTCTTCTAACATTTCACGTGTTTTGTAGTAGTAACGATGGTATGGACATGGAATTGCACGAAGGCCTCGAATAAAGTCTGGCTCCCAGTTAAGCGCTGCAATATTTTCCATCGTAATTTGCTTTTCTGGATCTGTTACAAGCTCTAACACACGATCCATTACACTTACGCCATCTAAATATACGTCTAATCCGTATACCATGTGATTTAAACCTGCAAAATCAACGTGGACACGACTTGCATCTACTTCAAGTAATTTTGCAAGACCCATGCGAATTCCGATTGGAACGTTACATAGACCAACTACTCTTTGAATATTTGTATAACGAAGGACAGCTTCTGTTACCATACCAGCTGGATTCGCAAAGTTAATTAACCATGCATTCGGACAAAGCTCCTCCATATCCTTACAAATATCTAAAATAACAGGAATCGTTCTCAATGCTTTGAATAAACCTCCAGGACCATTCGTTTCCTGACCGATTACATCATATTTTAATGGGATTGCTTCATCTTTTGCACGAGCTTCTAATAAACCTACGCGAAGCTGCGTTGTTACGAAGTCAGCATCTTTTAATGCTTCGCGGCGATCAAGCGTTAAGTGTACCTCAATTGGTAAACCAGATTTTTTCACCATACGTTTCGCTAAGTTGCCAACGATTTCTAATTTTTCTTTTCCTGCCTCAATATCTACTAACCAAATTTCACGAACAGGAAGCTCATCATAACGTTTAATAAACCCTTCAATTAACTCTGGTGTATAACTAGATCCACCGCCGATTGTAGCAATTTTAATTCCAGTCATGCTTTATTCCCCTTTCGCTTCTAATTTTTTATAAAGGTCAATAAATTCTGCCGCCAATTCTTTTACTGTAATCGCATTCATTAAATGATCTTGTGCGTGAATTAAAAGAACACTAACCTCTGTTTTTTCTCCTCTTGCTTCTGATTGTATGAGCTCTGTTTGGAAATGATGCGCTTCATTAATCGCTTCTTTCGCCTTCACCATTGCTTCATCAGCCTCTGCCATTTTCCCCTGTTTGGCAAATTGAAGTGCCTCCATCGCAAAGCTTCGTGCATTACCACTATTTAAAATTAATTGGAATGGAATTTGTTCTGCTGTAGTCATCATAATTACCGTCCTCTCTATTATGGTTCAACCGATTTAAATACCCCTTCAGTTTGAACATGTCTATTAAATTATTATTTTATGAATGATAGTTTGGTGTTCTTGTAGATGGGTTTCATCTTTTTGAACATGGTATAAAGGTGATTGTTCTCACAGACAATATTGTCTGCGAGAACAACCTTTATGTTACATAGGTACAGAGTTGTTATTTCCTTGTGCTGCTGCTTTTTCAGTACGAACAACAGAACGATCGCATAATACAACGAATGGATAATAGATTACCATCGCAATTACAAAGTTGAATAACTGTAGGAGTGCACCTGAAAGATGTCCACCTGTTACAAGATAACCACTAATAATTGGTGGTGTTGCCCATGGAATCATCACAACTGTTTTTGGTACCCAGCCAATAGATATAGCTGTATAAGAAGTAATTACTAATACAATTGGTGTTATGATAAACGGTAAGAATAAAATTGGATTTAAAATAATTGGTGTACCAAAGATTACTGGTTCGTTAATGTTGAATGCACCAGGTCCAATTGATAGACGAGATACACCGCGTAATTGTGCACTTTTCGCTACAATTAATACAACGACTAAGAACGCTAATGTTGCACCAGAACCACCAAGATATACGAAAGTATCAAAGAATGGTTTTGTAACAATGTTTGGAACATCAAATGCAGATGTACCACCTTGGAATAACTTCATGTTTTTCTCTAATGCCGGTAAGTATAATGGCTCAATAATACCACCAACGATATTTGGACCATGTAAACCGAAGAACCAAAGAAGATGAACAAGGAGTACAATGACAATTGCACTTGGTAATGTCCCTGCTAAACTTTGCAGTGGTGATTGAATCGTATTAAAGATAAATTCATGAACACTTGTACCAGCTAATTTCACCGCTAATTGAATACCTGCAACTACTGTTAAGATAACAAATGCCGGAACTATAGCTGCGAACGATCTTAAAACTGCTGGTGGTACTCCATCAGGCATTTTTAAAGTAATGTTTCTTTGTACAAAGAAACGGAATACCTCAGTAACAAGGAGCGCCACAATAATTGCTACGAATAACCCTTGTGCACCTGTCCAAGCTAAGTTCAATCCGCCTTCTTTCGGTGTTGTTGGCGTAAGAATAATTAACGCACCAAATGAAATAATACCTGCTGACAAACCATCAACGCCGTAAGATTTTGCTAAGTTATAACTTGTTGTAAATGCTATGATTAGTGCTAGAATCGCGAAAGAACCAGTCCACATTCCACCGCCAACTTGTTTCCACGTTTCACCAAACAAACCTTTCATGAAATCTTGGAAAGCTTCAGACGGAAAACCATTAATTAGTGATGCCAGTGCACCAACTAAAATAAGTGGCATAACTGCAATAAATCCATCACGGATCGCAGCTAAATGACGTTGCGATCCGATTTTACCAGCGACAGGAACAATATATTTCTCCATGAATGCAATAAACTTTTGCATTTCGCTTCCCCCCTAATTATTTTTTAAGTGTTAATGCGTGATCTAAAACTGCTTCTCCATTCATCATGCCGTAGTGCATTGGATTAATAACATCGATTCCAACATTTCTCTCATCAGCAAGCGTTTTCATAGAAGAAAGCATGTAACGAACTTGTGGTCCTAGTAATAATACATCTGCTTGATCGATATTTGTTTTTACTGCATCCCCAGATACAGCCCAAATCTTTCCTTCTAGACCGCGAGCTTTTGCAGCCGCTTCCATTTTTGTAACTAGTAAACTTGTAGACATCCCTGCTGAGCAACATAATAAAATATTCATTTGAAAATCCCCCTTGTGTAGTATAAAAAATTTATGTTTTATTTATTTTTCTTTACGCTATTTATTAATGCAATTAGCGTGCCAACTTTTTAAAACCACTAAAATCAGTGCTTTTTCGAGCATTTCCTTTGTGTGTTAACGCTTTCAATTAGTGTGTCACCAAAAAAACACACAGTGTGTTATAAAACAACATTCTTTTAACACATAACTGTATGAAAATAGATTAGTGTTTAGTTGTCTAGTTGTATTTAAAACAAAAAACACTAAAAAATTTTTTAACATGAAAATCTAGTAAAAAAATAAACCTCTCTTGAACACACTCTTCTATCTATTGTCCAATCAAACTCTACTAAATTACATAGAATAGAATAAAATAACACAATTCGAAAGGGGATTCCTATGCCAAAACATAGAAAACAGAACAAAATAAAGATTTATAGAATAACAAGCTATAAAAAAGACAAGCGTTCTGAATTAGACTCTGACAAATTTGAACTAGGACTAGAACAAGAAGAAATAGAAAATAAGCAGGATAAACAAGACAAGCAGAACAAACAGGACAAACAAGACAAACAGGACAAACAGGACAAACAAGACAAACAGGACAAACAAGACAAACAAGACAAGCAGGACAAACAAGACAAACAAGACAAACAAGACAAACAAGACAAACAAGACAAACAAGACAAACAAGACAAACAAGACAAACAGGACAAACAGGACAAACAGGACAAACAAGACAAACAAGACAAACAAGACAAACAGGACAAACAGGACAAACAGGACAAACAGGACAAACAGGACAAACAGGACAAACAGGACAAACAGGACAAACAGGAACAATTGGAACCTATAATAGAAACAAGTTCACACAACTTAGATGTATGGGATGCAATTTCTCTACAACAGATAGAAAATGGCGAGCATACAAGTTTATTTGCACAACAAAGTAATTATCAAAATATTACTTTGTTACAAGTAAGCGATGTTCGTTTATATTTGGACAAGCAACTACAATTTAGTTCCGTCGATGAGCAAATTTATCATGAAGCACTCGTTCATCCAATTATGTCAAAGGTAATTGACCCAAAACGTGTTCTCATATTAGGTGGTGGCGATGGCCTTGCTTTACGAGAAGTTTTGAAATATGAAACTGTGCTACATGTAGACCTTGTTGATTTAGATGGGTCGATGATTGATATGGCTCGTAACATTCCTGAATTAGTTTCTTTGAACAATAGCGCATTTTTTGATAATCGTGTGAATGCACACGTATGTGATGCAAAGGAATTTCTGAATTCTCCTTCCTCTTTATACGATGTAATCATTATTGATTTTCCAGACCCAGCGACAGAGTTGTTAAGTACTTTATATACAAGTGAACTTTTCGCTCGTATCGCTACGTTTTTAACAGAAGATGGCGCATTCGTCTGTCAATCTAATTCACCTGCTGATGCACCCCTTGTATATTGGAGTATCGGTAACACAATTGAACATGCTGGATTAACTGTGAAGAGTTATCATACAATCGTTCCTTCTTTCGGAACTGACTGGGGATTTCATATTGCGGCTAATTCTGACTATGTACTCGATCAAATTGAGCAATTATATGTTGTACCAACTCCACAAACATTACCTTCTCTTCTTTCTCCCTTATTTCAATTTAAAGAAGAACATCTCGAACAGCGTAATCTTGCCCTTTTAAATTCAGAATCAAACCTTATCCTACATCAGTGTTATAAAAAAGAAATGGAGTTTTAACGATATTATAGTGAGGAGTGCTACCTTATGGAATACTCTACTTTCGGTAAGCATATAATAGTAGATTTATGGGGAGTGGACTTTTCCCTATTAGATGATGTTCACTTTTTAGAATATCATTTAGTTACCGCTGCTGATCACTCAGGTGCCCATGTTTTAAACGTAAGTGCAAAAGAATTCGAACCGCACGGTGTTACTGTTTTAGTTTTACTATCAGAAAGCCACCTTTCTATTCACACTTATCCAGAAAAAAACTTTGCAGCCATTGACTGTTATACGTGTGGTACGACCGTTGAACCGCAAATAGCGATTGATTATATCGTGAGTATATTAAAACCAAATGAGATGAATATAAAAAAACTAATTCGTGGTATAGGGGAGATTGTTACTACCGATTAAATATCAACCTTACTCATTTGTAAAAAGGAGGATTGTTACTACCATCAGTGGAACGAACATTCCACTGATGGTACAGAAACATATATATCTTTTTCACCTTAATCGATGATTTAATTTTGTGATTTTTCGCTTCCAATATAACGTCATCATAAACCATATAATGAAGTAAATAACAATAAAACTTCCTATGCAAACAAGAATCGGACCGAAACGATTTGGAACCCAACCAATCCAAATGGCTGTAGGCAAAAATGCCCCTAGTAAAACAATAAAGTGAGTCATCGTCTGCTTTAATATGCTCCATTCTTCTTTTTCAAAAATAAATGAAGCGAAAGAGAAGATAAGTCCTACTAAATTTGCCGTAACTAAATACATAATTAATGTTTTTGTTTCCACTGTTTCCATTCCTTTTACATAACCAATCCATAAAAACAACAAACTATATAACATCGCCATCCCGAATCCAAAAGCTATTTTATTAACAATTCTCTCAAACATCTTTTAACCTCCTCCTATATTTAAAGCCTCTTTAATGAGCGGTACATATTTTCTCGAAACATATTCTTTCATTCCGTTAGAAAAATGAGCACACATACTTCCACTAAAAGACATTTCAAAGCTTGTGACATGACCTAAGTTTGCAAGTATCGACTTAGAAAATCTAGCAAACCGCTTTCCAGCTAACTGTTCCTCTAACTCATATAAACGGGCTTTCACTTCCAGACTCCCTTTCCTTGTCTTCGCCATTACTTTTCGTCCTTCTGTATAAAACCAAAAAATATCATTTAAAGATAATAAATAATACTGCTGATCTAATACACCGACAATTTGATTCACATTCCCTCCTTCAATTATTTTTAAAATCTGCTGAATTTCATCTGTTACTTCGCTTGTCTTTATAATAATTTCTACTTCTTGTTTTGATGGGTCCAATTCGATGCGAACTTTCATCTATTCCCCACCCCCTTTACAATTTCATTTTTACATAAACTTGGAAATAATAAATATAATCCTGCGTAAGTGGTTTTTGTTTCATCATAACTGTCTCTTTATACAACATAAAAAAACCTTGCATACGCAAGGTTTATTCAGACATTGACATCTTCCTATATAATTCTACAAATTCACTCGCTAATTCCTTCACCGTAATTGCATTCATTAAATGATCTTGCGCGTGTACCATCAGAAGGGTAACTTCGGTCTTTTCACCACCAGCTTCTTTTTGTATGAGATCCGTTTGTACACGGTGCGCCTCTTTTAATTCCTTTAACGCTTCTTGTAATTTAGCTTCTGCTTCTGTAAACTCTCCACGCTTTGCACAATCAATTGCTTCCATTGAACAACTTCTCGCATTTCCCCCATGCAAAATCAAATGAAAAGCTTTCGTTTCTATCGTATCCATTTTAGTTCTTTACTCCCCCTTTTCTTCCGCTACTTTTTGTTTATCCCATATTTTTAAGAACGGTAAATAAATGAAGAATGCAAGCGCAAAGTTAACAAGTTGTAAAACAACACCTGAAAGTTTCCCGCCCGATCCTAAATATCCACTAAAAAGAATCGGTGTCGTCCAAGGTACAGCAGCTCCGCTCGGACGAGCAACTAATCCCCATTCCATTGCAAAGTAAGAAACAATTGTTAACACAACTGGAACCAATATAAATGGAATTAATAAAATTGGATTCATGACAATCGGCATCCCAAAAGTTACCATCTCATTAATATTAAATATACCAGGCGCAATTGACAATCTACCTATACTTTTTAATTGCTGACTTCGGGCAAATAATAACATTCCTACAACTAAAGCAAGTGTTGCACCGGAACCGCCCATATAAATCCATAAATCAAAAAACTGTGCAGTAATCGTATTTGGTATATCTTGCCCTGCTTGGTAAGCAACTCGGTTTTGATCCATTAACGACAACCAAACGGGACTCATTACACCACCAACAATAGTAGCTCCATGAATTCCACATGACCAAAGAACATGAACGAGAATAACAGCTATTATTGCGCCCCAAAGACTAGCACCAAGTACACTAAGTGGTTCCTGTAAAATTTGCCCTACAATATTATGGATACTGCCAAAAGAAGTATTTTCTATAATTAAACGTAAAATCCAAACAACCGTTACAACAATAAATCCTGGAACAAGTGCGGCAAATGAACGTGTCACAGCTGGTGGAACTGTCTCTGGCATCTTTATAATTATCTTTTTTTGTACAATAAACCGATAAAGCTCAGTAGATATAAGTGCAATAATCATTGCTACAAATAACCCTTGGCTTCCCATTAATGCAGCTGGGATAGCACCTTCTACAAGTACACTCTCTTTTGTACTTGGTATAATATATGCAACTTGAAATGGCGTCGCAAGTAAAAACGTCACAAGCGACAATGCCCCGCATGCTAAAGCGTCCACTTTATAATATTCTCCAAGTCTGTAAGCGATTCCAAAAACAGCTATTAAAGCCATTATATTAAAAGTTGCACTAACTGGATACCCCAAAGCCCTCTGCCAATTCTCCCCAAACAAACCGGCCATAAAATCATTATAACCTGGTATTGGTAAAGCACTAATGATGAGGAAAAATGATCCTATAATTAAGAAAGGCATCGTCAATACAAGTCCATCACGAATCGCTAGCAAGTGCCTCTGTTCTGCAACCTTCCCTGCTACTGGCATTACATATCTCTCTAAAAACCGTATCATCTATCCCACTCTCCTCATGGTTTCATTGACAAAGCTGCTTGTAAGATAGCTTCTCCATTACAAAGTCCGTAATGGACAGATTGAATGACATCAACAGGTACTCCCTTCTCCTTACATAACTCTTTCATTTTCGGTAATAAATAACGTACTTGTGGTCCAAGTAAAAGTACATCAGCTTCATCTATGTGACTATTTACTTCAGAACCTGATACTGCCCAAATCTTTACCTCTATTCCTCTTGCCTCTGCTGCTTTCTCCATTTTCGTAACAATTAAACTGGAAGACATTCCCGCTGCACAGCAAAGTAAAATATTCATCCCTTTTCCCTCCCCTTTTTCCAAACCTAAGTTACGGTGCATCCTTTGCCACCACTAGGTTACAAATATATATGTCTAGATTTCCTGCTGTATGCCGAGCTTAAAAACAAAAATTTCTCGTTTTTCACGCTATTCCATCTATCATTATTCTCCTAGTAAAGAGGACTTTAACTCGCTATAATAATTCAGTATGATTTTTTTAATTGATAGGAGGATATATTTATGAAGGCATATCGCTTTCCACTTATTTTATTATCTTCTATCCTAATTGGTGGTTTCATTGGTTATTTCATGGGTGCCGATGCAGTTGCTTTAAAGCCGCTTGGTGACATTTTCTTAAACTTAATGTTTACGATTGTTGTACCGTTAGTGTTCTTTAGCATCGCGTCATCTATTGCTAATATGGATGGATTAAAACGTTTCGGTAAAATTATGTCTAGTATGGCTGGGACTTTCTTATTTACAAGTATTTTAGCTGCTATTTTTATGATTATTGTCGTGAAGGTATTCCCGCCAGCACAAGGTGTTGTATTAGAACTAACGCAGCCTGATAAAGCTGAAAAGGCAGTTAGTGTTGCAGATCAAATCGTCGGTATTCTAACAGTATCTGACTTCTCAAAGTTACTATCTCGAGAAAATATGTTAGCACTTATTTTCTTCTCTATTTTAATGGGGGTTGCAACTTCAGCAGTTGGTGAAAAAGGAAAACCATTCGCTACATTCTTACAAGCTGGTGCAGAAATTTCGATGAAAGTGGTATCTTTCATTATGTACTACGCTCCAATCGGACTTGCTGCTTACTTCGCAGCATTAGTTGGTGAATTTGGACCACAACTTCTTGGAACTTACTTCCGGGCAGCAATGGTATACTATCCAGCGTCTCTCATTTACTTCTTTGTATTCTTCACTTTCTATGCATACCTTGCAGGTCGCAAACAAGGTGTACAAGTATTTTGGAAGAACATGGTCTCTCCTACAGTTACATCTCTTGCAACTTGTAGTAGTGCTGCTAGTATTCCAGCGAACTTGGAAGCAACGAAGAAAATGGGTATCTCGTCTGACGTTCGTGAAACAGTTGTCCTTCTTGGATCTACACTTCATAAAGACGGATCTGTTTTAGGCGGCGTATTAAAAATTGCTTTCTTATTCGGTATTTTCAACATGGAATTCGAAGGACCGAAAACATTAGCAATCGCACTTGTTGTTTCTCTATTAGTAGGAACAGTAATGGGTGCTATTCCAGGCGGCGGTATGATTGGTGAAATGTTAATCGTTTCTCTATACGGATTCCCGCCAGAAGCATTACCAATTATTGCAGCAATTAGTACAATCATTGATCCTCCTGCAACAATGTTAAACGTAACAGCAGATAACGCTTGTGCCGTAATGACAGCTCGCCTTGTAGAAGGTAAGAACTGGATCAAAAACAAATTTGCTTAATAGATAGAAAGAGGATGCTCCTAACGAGCATCCTCTTTTTGTCGTTATTTGTTGATAAGTCGATATCCCTTGTCGAAACGTCGATATATTGAAAAAATCGTCGATATATTTGAAGTTGTGATAGATATATCCGAAAAATCGTTGATATAATCTCATTCATTTCCTCTCGCCACAAATTTGTTAAAAACTTCACAAATATTCCACACCTCTTATCCATTCCCCGTACTATAATCATGTATGGAAAAGGAGATGGAAATAATGACACAAAGCGCACCAGAATTTAAAGTTTTGCAAAGCATTGCATTCCTCGCTGTCGTTTTGCAAAGTTCTTTATTATATACAATGAATCAAGGACATGTTTTACTTGAGCAATCCCTCATTATGGGCATGCTATTTAACCTTGCAAAATTTTCAGCACCTGCATTCATATTTATCGTTGGATTTCATTTAATTCGTCACTATACAAAGCAATTAGTATACAAAGAATATATTTCTGAAAAAGCCGCACATTTACTCATTCCTTATTCCTTCTGGTCTATTCTTTACTTATTAACAACAAACGATATGATCACATTACAAAGCGGGATAAAAAGTGTATTACTCGGAACGGCCGCACCTCATCTTTGGTACGTAATTATGATGTTCCAAATTCACTTATTGTTCCCTTTGCTGTGCACACTATTTTATTGGTTTCAAAAACGAACAGAAAATAAAAAAGACATATATAAATATATGACCATCTTTGCTTCTCTATATTTCCTCTTAATGTGGTATTCTTCTCACTACATTTTTAATGGAGAAAAATTGACTAGCTCAACCATTTTACATTATACAGATCGTTCTTTCTTCTTCTACTCGTTCTATTTCGTCATGGGAGGAATCGCTGCTGTCGCACTAAAAACGTGGCGTACATTTGTTATGAAACATATCCCACTTATCACAATATTATTTTTCATCTTATTTTTATTCATTAATTATGAGTTATTTAGTTTTTACGGAGCAAACTCTATTCATTTAACCGTTTCGACTTATTTAAAACCGTCTATGTTTTTATATATCGTATGCGAAATTATTATACTTTACGTGCTATCTATTACAATCGTACAGCGACGCGGTTTTTTATATAAAGCTTTACGATTTATCGGGAATTACACGTACGGTGCTTATTTAGCTCACTTTTTCTTCTTGCAACTATGTACAAAATTTCTTTCTTTATTCACACTGCAAGAAAACACAATATTATATAGTCTATTATTATTTACAATAACGGCCACAATCTCAATTTCAGCAATGGTCATTTGCAGTACACTACCTCTTCATACGTGGATTACAGGCCCTTCTCCTACGACGAATGTGAAATGGGCGAAGATTGTACTTCGAAAAAATCATGAAAAAGTATTCAAACCATATCTTTGATATAATAGAATTCCATACAAGAAAAGAAAGTAGGACACACCTATGATTAATCAAATTGGACAAATTATGTTATATGTAAATAACCAAGACGAAACAGTACAATTTTGGACAGAAAAAGTAGGGTTCCAAATCATCGCTGAAGAAAATAACGGAAAAGGATTTCGCTGGATTGAAATCGCTCCAGCAAAAGATGCAGGCACAAGCATCGTCCTTCACGATAAAGCGTTAATTGCGAAGATGCAACCTGAATTAAACTTAGGTACTCCTTCACTTATGTTCTTCGCTAATAATTTAGATCAACTGTATAAAAATCTTTCTGAGAAAGGTGTTACAGTTGGACAAGTTGTAGATTTGCCTACTGGTAGAGCATTTAACTTCGCTGATAATGAAAACAATTACTTTGCGGTAATGGAACGCAAATAAAAAAGAAGCTATCCGAAAAACCGGATAGCTTCTTTCATTTTAGGAAACTTGTTCTGCATTCGTTTCCTTATGTTGTATATGGCTCGTAATCCAAGCAATTCCCCCCGCAACAACGAGATAGCATAACAATATTAAAATTTGTATTTGTAATTGCGACCAATCCCCTAAAGAGATCACATCTTGCAATCCTCTAAGAGAATGGGACATTGGGAGAAATTGTCCAATCTTACTAAGAACAGCTATATTTAATTCTCCTGGGAAAGTCCCCCCGCTCGTCGCTAATTGCAAGACGAGAAGCGTTACCGCTAAGAACTTTCCAACGAGACCAAATACCGTTACTAACATAAGAATAAATGTCATGAACGTAAAGGAAATAACAATACTTGATAAAATAAAGAGTGGCACACTTGCAACTTCTAATTTCATAACTCCTAGCACAACTACATCTACTAGTAATGCTTGAATAAGTCCAATTACATATACTAATCCTAATTTATTAATAAAATGTACCGTTCCGCTTACCTTCATATTTTGTCTACGGCCAAGAGGTAAAATATTCGATGCCATAATTCCGCCAACATAAAATGCAAGTGATAAGAAATATGGTGCAATACCTGAACCGTAATTAGGTACATCAGAAACTGTCGACTTCACTAATTGAACTGGCTCTGAGAACATCGTATTGCGTGTATCATCATTGCGAACATCCGCTATCTTCTCTGCTCCATCTCCCAATTTCGTAGAAAGTTCTTTCGCGCCATCGTCAAGTTTAACAAGTCCGTTCGTTAACTGATCAGCACCATGATTTAGTTCTGTTCCACCACTCGCAAGGTGATTTACACCTTCTTGTAATGTTGTAAATCCACTTCCCCACTTCGTAAATCCATTAGCTAAATTCGCAGCACCATCTGCAATCTTTTTCGTTCCAGTAGTAGCCTCATTTAACTTAACTCCAAATGTATTCATGCCTTCTTCAATCTTATGTTGACCGTCAGCAAGCTTCTTCGCGCCTTGCGTCAATTGTTGTTGGCTATTATTTAAAGAGTTTGTTGCTTTAGCTAATCCATTAGAAGTAGCAATAATCTTTTGAAAGGCAGGATCTTGTTGCACTTCTGGATGACTTTCCACGTACTCTTCTAATTGTTGCTTTACACTATTTGCTGCATTGTCCGCTTTCACTTGTCCTTCAGCAAGTTTCTCACTTCCGTTCACCCATTCGTTTGTACCAGCACTTAATTCACTAATCCCTGATTGTAAAGTTTTTTCACCTTGCGTCAATAACTCCATCCCACTATGAAGTGAGATCGCTCCTTGACTTAGCTCATTTGCTCCACCAGTTAAGGCTGATTGGCTAGCAGCAAGTTTTTCACTTCCCTCTTTCACTTTTGATGTCCCGTCACTTAAACGATGAATACCATCTGCAAGCTGATTGGCCCCATTTCTTGCAGATATCGTTCCTTCATGTAACTTCTCAGCGCCATTACTTGCATCACTCAATCCTTGCGCTAAGTCTTGAAACTTTGAAAAGACACCTTCTGTATAAGATTTCGTAATACTATTTGAAATTTTTGTTTTCATATTTTCAACAGCTGTCGTTCCAATTTGAGCTGCTACAAAGTTTTTACCCGGATTTACTTTGTACTGAAGTTGTGCTGGCTCTGGTTTCTCATCCATAAGTGTACTTACCTTTTTAGAGAAATCCTTCGGAATCGTAACAACCATATAATACTTATCTTCTTTTAACCCTTCATCAGCATTTTTTTCTGATACGAAATGAAAATCTAGTTCCTTATTCTCTTTTAAATTTCTTACAAAATCGTCTCCCGCATGAATTGTTTTTTCATCCATCGCAGCACCCTTATCTAAATTTACAATCGCAACAGGTAATTTATCTAATTTTCCATATGGATCCCAATATCCAGCTAAAAAGAATCCTGAATAAATTAAAGGAACGATTAATAAAAAAATTAAAGCGATACGTCCATGTTTATGGTGCCACATCGCTTTCCAATCTTTAAATATAAGTTGAATTCCTTTCATGAAACATACTCCTTCTCCTAATTTTACACCATTACAATGGTTTAACAGATTTACTATACACGCCACTTTCCATACTGTATAATACATCTTTAATTATCAATTCATTCCTTTTGGTCTATAGAAAGGAGAGTCAAAATGGAACTTCTTCAACTAAAATACTTTCAGACAGTCGCACGATTAGAACATATGACAAAAGCGGCTGAAGAATTGCATATCGCACAACCTTCGCTCAGCAAAACAATCGCTAGATTAGAAAAGGACTTAGGCGTCCCGCTATTTGATCGCCAAGGTCGACAGATTACATTAAACTCTTTTGGGAAAGTATTTTTAAAACGAGTAGAGCGCATTTTTCATGAATTAAGTGAAGGTGAACGAGAAATTAAAGATTTAGCTGAATTACAACAAAGCTCTATTACACTGGCAGTTTCTATTCCGAGAATATTACCAGAACTAATCGGTTCTTTTTTACTAGAATATCCTAACGTTCGATTCCAGCAGTTTCTCGCATCTACTCCTTCTATGAAACGACAACTAGATAATATAGAAATTGACTTTTGCATTTCTTCTGTGCCAATTGAAGGCGAGGGAATTATGTGGGAACCACTTATTACAGAAGAAATTTTCTTAGTCGTCCCTTCAGGTCATCGTTTATCAGGACGCGACAGTATCCATCTGCATGAAGTAAAAGACGAACCATTTATTAGTATGAACACTGGTTACGGATTTCGGCACTTAACGGATGAATTTTGTAAGGAAGCTGGCTTCACTCCACATATCGCTTTTGAAGTAGATGAACCAACCGTAATTAGCGACCTTATTAAGCAAGGCCTCGGCATCGCCTTTGTTCCAAGTTTAACTCTATTAAAAAACTCTACTTTAGCATTAAATAAGTTGCGTATTATTGAACCCGTTTGTAAGCGAACGATTGGCTTAAGCTGGTCAAAAAAACGTTACTTATCGAAAACCGCTCAGCAATTCCGTGAATTCGTGATTGATTACTTCTCCAATATTAGGACGTAAAATTATATCAACAAATAAAAGATGCCATCCCCATAGGGTGGCACCTTTTATTATTCACTCTTCTCTAATTCCATTTCCGCTAAAAGTGGTAGTACATTATCAAAAATATGCGTATTGTTATTTTCGCCTGTTACGTATCCACCGTAATATCTACTAAATACGTTGTCATTTCGGAATGTGGCCATATGATCATATAATTCCTTTGCAAACTTTGTATCACCTGTGTGTAGTACGTACAAAATCGTTAGTCCGTAAGCGGCTGGCGATTCATAGTTCACAGTTTGTTTTCCCGTTTCTAAATTGTAACGACCGTATAGCTTGCCGTCCTCCTGGAATTTCTTCTTTATAAATTCCAAATAAGCATCTGATGAAAGACCACCTAAACTCCGGTGATATGCAACGTATGATTGGTCGATTAGATTCACTTCTTTATCGTACGTAAATGTACCATCTTCTTTATACTCTTTCGGGAATGCCCAGCCATTCCTTGGATAATCCGCTAAAAATTGAACGACTTCCTGATATTGCTGATCAGAAACTTTGCCGTACTTCTTCATATAGGAGAATGCGTGCGGATTTAAGTATGATGTCGTTGCAAAATTATTTTGTTTCCCTGCATCTGCATCATAATAATCAACGTAATAATTATCTTTCTTATTATAGCGAATTACAGCGTCACTCAATTGATCTGCCAAGTTTTTATAACGCTCTTCCTTATACATTTCATAAGCACGATATAATTGCTCTATAATACGAAGATCATCTATAAGTGCATTGGTAGCCGACTGTATTTCTCCCTTTTCAGAGATTTTCCATACAACGATTTGATCCTTATGTACAAAGTTATTTTGAATAACCTTAACTTGTTCATCGAATAACGCTTGATCGTCTTTATCGAGTGTATATTGTAGCCATAGTCCTGCTGATTCCGATAAAGCTTCACGGCCTTTCGCTTCACCCGTACCTGCCTTTGTATCCCCTAAACGATATGTAGCAATTGTCCCATTTTCATTCACCATATGTCTCAAAATAAAATGTTCTGTACGGTTTCCTTGTATAGCTGACCAAAATACAATTCCACCTAAAGCGATTAAGAGAATAACTCCAATCCCTATATATAAACGTTTCCGCAATCTATTCACCTCCCTAATAAGGCTAGCCTTAATTTTACCAGAACATACGTAAAATTAAAAAAGACAATCTATTAGATTGTCTCCCTTCCTCTATCTCTCACAAGCCTCTTTAGAAGGTCTATATAGCGATTCTACAAGTCGATCATATTCACGACGCGTAATCTCTTTATTATACAGCTTCAATAATAAATCTCTATGCTCTTTTGAAAATGCCATCTTTTTAATGACTTCAGGATACATAAAACATCCTCTCCATTTCACATAAACTTCTTCACCCTGGAAAATAGAACTTATGTTCGCATAAAAGATTATAAAATATTCCTTACTAAAAAACAAACAAAATATTATTAAACATTAACTTCTTTCTTTTTAGAATATTCAAACATTATATTACCATATCTACTTTTTAAATACATATATATTTTTGGTAGTTTTTTTGAATAAATCTTCCAATTCAATCAGAAAATAATGGCAAAAAAGAAGAGGAGTTTACATATGGATACGGTAACATTAGCAAGAGCATTTTTCGGTTCTTCATTAGCATTCCACATTATCTTTGCAACACTCGGTGTCGGACTTTCATTGATGATTTTTATAAGTGAAATATTCTATCACTGGAAGAAAGATTCCGATTACGCCATTATGGCAAAAAGATGGACGAAAGCGTTCGCCATCCTTCTCGGTGTAGCAATTCCGACTGGAACAATCGTTGGTGTGCAAATCTCACTTCTTTGGCCTGGTTTTGCCAAAATTGTTGGGCAAGTTATTTCTGTTCCCTTTCAAATTGAGATTTTCGCCTTCTTTTTAGAGGCTTTGTTCATGTCCATTTATGTATATGCAGCTGACAAACTACCTCCATTCATGAGATTAATCTCGCTATTCTTCGTCATGATTGGTGCCACGGCATCTGCCGTGCTTATTACATCAGCAAATACATGGATGAATACACCCGCGGGATTTTCAATGGGACCAGATGGATCCGTTTTTAACGTTGATCCGTGGAAAGCTTTCTTTAATCCGAGTTTTGGCACAAGCGCATTCCACGTTGTGATTACAGCCTACGCAACTGGAGCTGCTGTCATTGCCTCTATCGCTGGATTTAAATTATTAAAGAAAAATTTAAGTGAACGTGAAGTAGCATATCATAAAAAAGGACTGCTGTTAGGACTCGTCGTGACATTTATTACAGGTGCTACGATGTGGCTTTCGGGACACGAATCGGCAATTGCCTTACATAAGCATTCTCCTGAAAAACTTGCATCTGCTGAAGCTTTATTTGAAACGACATCACATGCACCGTTATCAATTGGCGGAGTTGTGGATCCTAACACACTTGAACTAAACTATGCACTAGAAATTCCGAACATGCTTAGCCTACTAGTAGGACTAGACCCTAGCACCGTCGTAAAAGGACTAAATGAATTCCCACAAGAAACATGGCCACCATTTTACACACATACATTATTTAACTTAATGGTCGGCACCGCTGCCTTCACCTTTGCAGTTGCAGCAATTGCCCTCTTATATTGGTACTTTGTTTACCGAAAAAAAGGCGCAGAATTACCGAAGTGGCTTCTTTGGGGAGCGGCCGCATGTGGACCAATTATGATGCTCGGCATTGAATTTGGATGGATTTTTAGCTGTAGCGGTCGTCAGCCGTGGACCATTTATGGTATGCAACGTACAGTCGACGCTTCTACACGCGCTGATTTTGTCGGTCCTTTATTTATTCTATTCATCATTTTATATATTGGACTCGGTATTTTAACTGTTTTTGTACTGCGGACATTCTTTAAGAAACATCCGCTTACAAATGATTTACATCACGAAGGAGGCGATTCTCGTGCATGAGGAAAGTATTGCAATCATCATCTTGTGGGCTCTTATTTTCGTATACAGTATATTAGGTTCCATCGATTTTGGAGCAGGTTTTTGGGGCATGGTATACGCAAAACATCCAACAATCGCTGCCAAGCTTGCCAACCGATACTTATCACCAACTTGGGAAGTAACAAATACATTTCTCGTCTTTGTCGTTGTCGCTTTTCTCGGTTTCTTTCCAAAAGCCGCTTTCACCCTTGCGACAGTGATGTTTGTACCAGTTATGTTAATTTTAATACTCATTGCAATTCGCAGTACATTCATGGTATTTGCTTACTCTGTGCCAAAATATCAGTACCTTCTTCGGGTTATTTCAGGTATTACTGGGCTCTTAATTCCAGCCTTATTAATTACCGTTTTACCTGTTACAGAGGGAGCTTATATTACAATGTCTGAAGGAAAAGAAGTATTACTGTATGGAAAACTTCTTTCTAGCCCGGTTATCTATTGCTATATGCTCTTCGGGCTAACTTCGGAACTATTTCTCTCTTCTCTCTTTCTTGCTGATTTTGCGAGAGAGCAAGGTTCAGAAGATTCGTATAGAGTTTATCGAAGAAACGCCATCATCCTTGGCCCTGCAACACTCGTTACGGCGATTATCGCCCTCGTTGTAATGGACCCGGAAACACACTGGCTTATGCAAGGACTTATAAAGCAATTCCCATGGTTTACAGTTTCTATCGTTTTATTCGTTATCGGGTACTCTTCTCTTTGGTGGACAAACAAGAAGTATGACTCACTAGGATACCCTCGTATTGCCGTTTTAGCAGTCGTCGCTCAATATGCATTTGCAAGTTATGCTTACGGTGTCGCTCATTTACCGTATATTATTTATCCTGATGTAACTGTATTTACAAGCTTTACAACGGTCGAAACATTCTATGCATTGCTTATTTTATATGCAATTGGGATTGCAATTTTATTACCAGGATTTATTTTCTTCTGGAATTTATTCTTGAAGGATCGAACTTTTTTGAAGGAAAAATAATATAGCCTTGGAGTCTGTTCCAAAAATCATATTGGGATGGGCTCCTTTTTTCATGTTTTGTCGATAAGTCCATATATTTTAAAAATCGCTGATATATTTCGAGTTGCGCTAGTATATCTCCATAATTGCCCATATAATTTTCATTTACTATCTTACCGCCCCACTAATTTACAGACTCCTCTCACGATAGTTATTTCACTATTCGTGACACTTGTCCTTTCACTTGAAAAACACATATTCACTTTATTCCATTATATGTCTAGTTCTTCCTATTTTTTGTTGAATATACTATCAATACAAACTTGAGACAAGCTACATTTGTTCAAAGGAAAATAGAAAGGTAGGCAAAATATGAGCATTGAAATATGGATTACTATTATTGTATTCTTCTTTACGATGATTGTTATCTTTTGGCGACCCCGTGGTTTAAATGAGGCGTGGCCGGCAGCAATTGGCGCTGGCATTATCTTGATTACTGGACTTGTATCAAGACCAGACGTCATGGACATTATTAGTAAAATTGGCGGTGCCTCTATAACAATATTAGCGACCATCGTTATGGCGGTTATATTAGAAAGCTTCGGCTTCTTCCACTGGTCCGCAGCGAAACTTGCAAATTTAGCAAAAGGCTCCGGTCGCCGTTTATACTGGTATATTCAATTATTATGTTTTCTTATGACTCTTTTATTTAATAACGACGGTAGTATTTTAATTACAACTCCAATTTTAATTCTTCTTCTAAAAAACCTTCAATTAAAACCGCATCAACAAATTCCTTATTTATTAAGCGGCGCCTTAATTGCCACTGCTTCTAGTGCACCAATTGGTGTAAGTAATATCGTAAACTTAATCGCATTAAATATTGTGAATATGACTCTTTATATGCACACAGCTATGATGTTTGTACCTGCAACATTAGGACTATTGTTTATGTCATGGCTTATGTATACAGTTTTAAAGAAAAAGCTACCAGAAAGATTACCTGTTTCTTCATATGATATCGAAGAAATTTTCTTCACGAAAAACTTCCATCCGTTAAAAGGAAAAAATTCCGTTGATACGAAACAAAAACGTACAAAATTCATGTTAAAAGTATTAGGATTCGTCTTCCTTATGCGCTGTCTTCTATTCGTTGCATCCTTCTTATCGATTCCAATCGAAATTGTTGCCGTACTTGGTTCACTCGTTCTTCTCATCTGGAGATGGTACTACTTACGAACAAACCCAGTCGATATTTTGAAAAAGACACCGTGGCACATTTTAATTTTCGCTTTCTCTATGTATGTCATTATTTACGGGCTTCATAACGCAGGATTAACAGCGGCGCTTGTAAATTGGCTTGAGCCATTGGTAAGTCAACATCTACTCTATGCTAGCTTTGCAATGGGTGGACTCGTTTCCCTCCTCTCTAACGTCTTCAATAACCATCCTGCACTTATGATTGGTACAATCACATTAACAGAAATGGGACTAGATCCAGTCACATTGAAAACTATCTATCTCGCAAACATTATTGGTAGTGACATCGGTTCACTATTATTACCAATCGGTACGCTAGCTTCCCTCATTTGGATGTATATACTGAAACAAAACAAAATTAAAGTAAAATGGAAAGACTATTTAAGTGTATCCCTTATCGTTATTCCTCTCACAACAGTCGTCACATTATTCCTCTTATACTACTGGGTACACCTCTTCTTCGCCTTATAAAGTGAAACTTTAATCAGCCCTCACCAATCGGACTTTAATGGGCAGCCCGACCCCCACCTAAATTCTTTGCTTTCGCTGAATTTTGAGGTGGGGGTCTTACTGCCCATTAAAGTGGGATAAACGACAGAAGCCCGCTTTGCTACCGTCTTAGCAAAGCGGGCTTCTTCTATATTTAAGTTAGGTACTACAGTGTGATCAATCAAGTAAAGAGGTGTAACGTGTTATTGGTATAAATGACTACCAGTGTCTTTAAATTCTTTCGCTTTCTCTTTCATTCCTTTTTCAATTGCTTCTGTCGTTTCTAAATCATTTTCTTTTGCGTATTCACGAATATCATGTGAAATTCTCATACTACAAAACTTCGGTCCACACATTGAGCAGAAATGAGCCGTTTTCGCGCCTTCTGCTGGCAATGTTTCATCGTGATATTCCATCGCACGTTCAGGATCTAAAGATAAATTAAATTGATCGCGCCAACGGAATTCAAAGCGAGCTTTTGAAAGTGCATCATCACGCTGATGAGCCGTTTTGTGTCCTTTCGCCAGATCAGCCGCATGTGCAGCGATTTTGTACGTAATAACTCCCTCGCGAACATCATCTTTATTCGGTAAACCTAAATGTTCTTTCGGCGTTACATAACAAAGCATCGCCGTTCCAAACCAGCCAATCATCGCAGCTCCAATTGCGGATGTAATATGGTCATAACCTGGTGCAATATCTGTCGTTAACGGCCCAAGAGTATAGAACGGCGCGCCCTGACAAATATCAAGTTCTTTCTCCATATTCTCTTTAATTAAGTGCATCGGTACATGCCCAGGTCCTTCAATCATCACTTGCACATCATGTTTCCAAGCAATCTTCGTTAATTCACCAAGTGTTTCAAGTTCAGAAAACTGTGCTTCGTCATTTGCATCTGCAATCGAACCTGGACGTAATCCATCTCCAAGAGAGAACGAAACATCGTACTGCTTCATAATTTCACATATCTCCTCGAAATGAGTGTATAGGAAGTTTTCTTTATGATGGAATAAACACCACTGTGCCATAATTGAACCACCACGTGAAACGATACCTGTCGTACGCTTTGCAGTAATTGGAATGTAACGAAGTAATACGCCTGCGTGAATCGTAAAGTAATCAACACCTTGCTCCGCTTGCTCAATTAACGTATCACGATACACTTCCCACGTTAAATCTTCTGCAATTCCATTTACTTTTTCCAGCGCTTGATAAATCGGTACAGTTCCAACTGGTACAGGCGCGTTACGAATAATCCACTCACGCGTCGTATGAATATTTTTACCTGTAGATAAATCCATAATCGTATCTGCACCCCAGCGCGTTGCCCACGTCATCTTCTCTACTTCTTCTGCGATAGAAGAAGATACAGCAGAGTTTCCGATATTTGCATTAACCTTCACGTGGAAATTACGTCCGATAATCATTGGCTCTGCTTCCGGATGGTTAATATTCGCTGGTAAAATAGCACGGCCTTCCGCGATTTCCTTACGAACAAACTCAGGCTCTACTCCTTCACGAATCGCAACATATTCCATCTCAGATGTAATGATGCCATTACGCGCATAATGCATTTGCGTAACGTTGGCCCCTTGCTTCGCTCTAAGCGGCTGGCGATCCATTTGCGGGAAAACAGGTGTATGTTTCGAAGCCACCTTCACACCGTCATCCTCTGGTTTCACTTCGCGCCCTTCGTATGCTTCTACATCCTCGCGCTCTATGATCCAAGAGTGGCGCGGCGTTGGAATCCCCTTTTCCAACTCCACCTTATACGCAGGATCTGTATAAGGACCGCTCGTATCATATACACGAATTGGAGGATTCGGAACGCCGTTTGTATCGCTTTGTTCAATCTCACGCATCGGCACTTTCATACCTTCTCGTGGTCCATCCACATACACTTTCTTACTTCCTGGTAAACTCGATTTCAATTCAATTTGCTCAGCTGAAACAGACTGTTTCATAACCTTTGTTGCCCCCCTGTACGTGACAAGGACGAGATATGGCCAGCGTATGCCAAAATAAAAAGAGCCAGGTCCATAAAAAATAAGGACCTGGCTCATAAAGACATCATTATGTAAAGCCGTTAACTTCCCTACGCTGGTACGAGCCAGATCAGGTCCAAAGGGTTAAGAAGTTCACGCGCTTCTCTCTCAGCCTACGCATACGTTAGGCACCCCTAGTTTATCACTGATTTAATTTTCAATACTTTCCCATCATACACGATAATCTGAAAAATGCAAAGTTTATTTCTTTTGTTACTTATGGAATCATCCACGTTAAATAATATGCCTGTACATACGTCATAATACCAACAATAATTACGAAAAATAAACTATGCTTCACTGTAAAGCGAAATAAATCTGATTCTTTTCCAGCAAGTCCAACTGCCGCACAAGCAATTGCAATCGATTGCGGAGAAATCATTTTTCCTGTTACACCGCCCGTTGTATTTGCTGCAACGAGAAGCACTTCAGATACACCGACTTGCTGTGCTGTAATCGCTTGTAAATTCGAGAACAGTGCATTCGCTGACGTATCAGAGCCTGTTAAGAATACCCCAATCCAGCCCAGGAATGGTGAGAAGAACGGGAATAGTCCGCCAGTTCCTGCAAGCGCTAACGCTAATGTAGAAGATAGACCAGAATAGTTTGCGATAAATGCGAATCCTAATACGAATCCGATAGATAGAATTGGCATTTTAAGTTCATTTAACGTTTCTTTAAATGTCGTTACTGCATCTTTTGCACTCATTTTCAAAATAAAGATAGAAATGATACAAGCAATTAAAATTGCTGTTCCTGTTGCTGATAATACATCAAACTTCAAAATTGCCTCGTACGGCGTCGGTTTATTTACAATTGGTTCTGCTTTCATTACTAAATTGTGTAAGCCTGGAACTTCAAACTTAAACACGAGGCTTTCCAATGCGCCGCCTGGAGCAAATAATGCCTTAAAGAAGCTTTGGCTCCAAATGACTACCATCACAGTTAAAATAATGAATGGAGACCATGCTTTTACGACTTTTCCTACTGTTAGTTTCGGCATAGATGTTGCCGTCGTTGTCGCAGCTACTTCACTATTTGCTTGTTTAGACTGATAAATTTCTTTCGGCTGCCAAACTTTTAAGAATAGCGATAAACTCACTAAACTTACAAGTGCTGACGTAATATCCGGAAGTTCTGGTCCTAAGAATGTCGCTGTAATGAACTGCGTAATTGCAAATGAGCTACCCGCTACAAATAAAGCAGGCCATGTTTGTCTTACCCCTTTAAACCCATCCATTAAAAATACGATAAAGAACGGAACAAATAATGATAAGAACGGTAATTGATGTCCAGCCATTTGTCCAATTTTATGTGGATCAATACCTGTTACTTGTCCAGCAACTGTAATTGGAATCCCCATCGCTCCGAACGCTACCGGTGCCGTATTTGCGATCAAACAAAGACCCGCTGCATATAAAGGATTTAATCCAAGACCTGCAAGAAGCGCTGCTGTAATCGCTACTGGTGCACCAAATCCTGCTGCTCCTTCTAAAAATGCTCCGAATGAAAAACCGATTAAAATAACGAGTAAACGATGGTCATTCGTAATGGACAATACAGATGCACGAATGACATCAAATTGACCTGTTTTCACAGAGATTTTATATAAAAATACCGACATAATGATAATCCAAGCAATTGGCCATAGTCCGTATAAGAAACCATATCCGGTCGCTGCCATCGCCATTGTGAACGGCATCTTATAAGCGAATAACGCCACTAAAATTGTAAGTACAACTGTAATAAACCCTGCCACATACCCCTTCATGCGGAAAACTGCTAAAGCTAAGAAAAAAAAGATAATCGGAATAAGTGCGACCGCTGCCGAAATCCAAATGTTTCCGAACGGATCATAAACTTGTGTCCATGTGTTCATTGTTCTCTCCCCCTAAAGAATCCCCTTTTAAATAGAATAACCTCATCAATATACTATCAGGTCATCATACCTTTAAGTCTAAAATAAAAAACGTCCAAGAAAACGTTTTCATTAATTCTATCACAACAATTTCCATTACGGAAGATTTTTTTGAAAATTTAATTTTCAACCTAGAAATCTTACAAAAGCGTCACGTTCTTGTAATGTTCATCGATAGGAAGCTCGCCACATTTCCTGCATAATAAAAGTATAACAACGGACATTATTTATGAGGTGATATATATGAACGGAAACAAAATATTAGCAGCTTTATCATACTTTAGTGTATTATTTGCCCCTATCTTATTCCCTATTATTGTGTGGATTGTGGGAGATTCTGAAACGAAACCACATGCAAAACGCGCTCTATGGACACATATCATTCCAAGTATCGCGTCATTCATTGGCTTTATTATTCTAGGAATTATGGGGATTGGATCGAATCAACCAGACGTAACACTTGGCATTGGAGCAATGATTGTCTTATGTATTTGCGGTATTATTAGCTTATACTACTTCATTTGGAACATCGTAAAAGGTATTAAAGTACTGAAAGCTTAATTTTAAACAAACGTTTGATTAAAACAGCACACATAATAATAAATGAAGCGTTATCGGCGATACGACAACCTTTTAATAAAAAAAAACGTCCCAAAATACCTTTTGGGACGTTTTTTTATCTTCTGCGTTTCTTCTTTTTTCTCATCATTTTCTTGCGGCGCGTGTTCACTTTATCCGCTATAATGTGAAGCGTGCTTGCGACAACAATTCCCATTACAAACGTTACAATTTCAACTTCATGCTTCTTCGCAATTTCTATTAAATTCCCGTCAAGCGCGATTATATTTAATAGGAATAAAAACGGAGAAAACACAATTAACATGTATGCAATACGAATCACATCACCAAGTATAATTGTATGTGTAAAGAAGGAGCGATGCGGCATGACCTTCTTATACGGATACCAGAATATACGCAGGAATCCCCATTTATTATACGCATTACTATACGTATCTAAATCGGGCGTTAAAAATGTAGTACCTACTAAAAATCCAATTGCAAAAGTTAATAAAAAATCAAAGTTTGTTAATCCATACGAAAAGAGCATAAACAAAACAACCGGAAGGGATATTAAGTTTATTTTCGTATGTGTTCTTCCTGATGGCATAATGCACTTCCTCGCTTACGTTCGCCCTGTCACTATATGACAGTTCTCACCTATTGATCTAATTTCTGATCGATAAAGGATGTGTCTATATCCGAACCAAACCATTCTGCCAACTTCACTCGTGCCTTATCTTTCACATCATCATTGACGTATAACGACGCTTGTA
The DNA here is from genome assembly GCF_054823925.1 of Bacillus sp. F9_6S_D1_P_5. Taxonomy (NCBI): domain Bacteria; kingdom Bacillati; phylum Bacillota; class Bacilli; order Caryophanales; family Bacillaceae; genus Bacillus; species Bacillus sp. F9_6S_D1_P_5. The sequence goes on from NZ_JBTREW010000005.1 coordinate 179,950, forward strand.
ATAGTGCAGCCATTAACGCCCCTAAATCATCCGTATAACCAATTCCAGCAACGAAATCTGGAATCGCATCAATCGGTGCAATAAAATAAGCAAGTGCTCCAATTACAATAATTTTCACCCGTTTTGGAACATCTGGTTTCTGCAAAACGTAAAACAATAATAAACTTGCATAAATGACCGACTGCCCTGCTTGCTTTGCAACATGTTTTACTTTCTTCCAAAACGCTTCAACTGAAAATTTTTGTTCCATGAAAAAGCCTCCCTATTTTTTAAAAGAAATAAGCTACAATATGTTATTAGTAAAAGTTCATCAAAATTACACATAATCTATCAATGAACTTTCATTGTAACAAACAAACGAAAAAAGAACAAGTGTTCGTTAATTTTTACACAATTTCCTTCATATAATAGGTTTCTAGATAACCACTTACCCATTGTCATTTCTTATTTCTCAACAAGAAAATTTTCACTTTCACTTAACATTCTGCTCTACCTTTGTTATATTTTCTAGTTGACGGACATATAAACGAATGTTAAAGTTTTCTCTGGTAGTGACAAATCTTATACAAAAAATGTAAAATGTTATAGTGTTTCTCAGAAATGAATTTTGTTGTATAATACAGAAATGACGTTATGCTTATGAGCAACACAAGAAACTAAAAGGGTATGCATAGTTATAGTCGTATATGGGTGAATATAGAACCTCTAATTATGGCCAAGAAAACTATGTATTTTTTATTTTAGCATTTTTCGCTCCAAAATCGACCAAGCCTGATAGAGAAAGGGTGGAAATGAATGAAAGAAACCTTGAAATCACAATTTCAAAATGTGCGTTTCACTGTATTCGTAGCTTTAGCCGTATGGTTAAAGACATATCTTATTACTCGCACAAGCTTTGATTTAAAACTTGAATCTTTCATGCAAGAATTCATTTTATTCCTTAGCCCATTAGCAGCATCATTACTGCTTGTTGGTCTTGCATTATTTGCAAAAGGGAAAAAACGTAACTATATAGCACTTGGAATTAATTTTGTTTTAACAATCGTTCTTGTTGGTAACGTAATGTTCTACGGATTCTACAATGACTTCGTTACTTTACCAGTACTAGGACAAACATCTAACTTTGGAAGTTTAGGTTCTAGTGTGAAAGAATTGTTTAACTACAAAATTATCCTTGCATTTGCTGATATTATTGTATTCTTCATTTTATTGAAGAAGATGAAGAATTTTGCACCGACAGAACGTGTAGCACGCCCAATGCGTTCCCTATACTTCGTGTCAACAATTGCTATTTTCTTCGCAAACTTAGGACTGGCAGAAGCTGAGCGCCCTGAACTATTAACACGTTCATTCGACCGCGTTATGCTTGTTAAAAACTTAGGTTTATATGTACACCAAGTGTATGATCTTGGCTTACAAGCAAAATCAAGTTCACAAAAAGCCTTTGCTGACGGTAGTAAATTACAGGAAACAGAGAACTATGTAAAAACAACGCAAAGCAAACCAGATCCAAATATGTTTGGTACTGCAAAAGGGAAAAACGTAATTGTTGTCTCTCTTGAGTCATTACAAACATTCTTAATTGGTGCAACAGTTAACGGACAAGAAGTTACACCGTTCTTAAACCAATTTACGAAAGAAAGTTATTACTTTGATAACTTCTTCCATCAAACTGGGCAAGGAAAAACATCTGATGCTGAATTCTTAGTAGATACTTCAATGTATCCACTAGACCGTGGTGCTGTATTCTTCACACACGGTAATAACGAATATACAGCAACTCCAGAAATTTTACGTGAGCAAGGATACCACACATCAGTATTCCACGCGAACAACGCAACATTCTGGAACCGTAACATTATGTATCCGGCACTTGGTTATGATCGTTACTACAATGAGCTTGACTATAAGATTACGCCAGAAACGAAATTAAATTGGGGATTAAAAGATATCGAATACTTCGATCAATCTATCGATATGTTAAAAGAAGTGAAGCAACCGTTCTATACGCGCTTCCTTACTTTAACAAACCATTACCCATTCACTTATGATGAAAGCACGAAATTAATCGATGAATACAATTCTGGTGATGGCGTATTTGACCGTTACATGGTAACTGCTCGCTATTTAGACGAAGCAATGAAACACTTTATTGAGCGTCTAAAAGCAGAAGGTATTTACGACAACTCAGTTATCGTATTCTACGGTGATCACTACGGTATTTCTGAAAACCATAACCGTGCAATGGCACAGTTCTTAGGAAAAGAAGAAATCACTGCATTTGACCATATGAACTTACAAAAAACACCGATGTTTATTCACGTTCCAGGTCAAAAAGAAGGTAAAACAATTTCAAAACCAACTGGTGAAATTGACATTAAACCAACAATTCTAAACTTACTTGGTGTAGATTCTACGAATCAAATTCAATTTGGTCACGATGTATTCTCACCTGATAATAAAGGATTCGTTGTTCTTCGTGACGGTAGCTTCGTTACAGATAAGTACATGTACACGAACAGTACATTCTACGACCGTAATACTGGCGAAGTTGTACAATTACCAAAAGAAGAATCTCAACCACTCATTGATCGTGCTCAAAATGAATTGAACATGTCTGACAAAATCATTGAAGGTGACTTACTTCGCTTCTCTGAAAGTAACAAGACCAAAACTGGTGAAGTAAAGACAGCTATTAAAGAAGAAAAGAAGAGTGCTGAGTAATCTCAGCCTCTTTTTTTTATATTTCTCCATACAATTACTTATATTCATTAACTTTAACATTACATAACCTTTACCAAATATTCACATAGAATTAACGAAACATCTCTATAATAAAATATGTAAACGAGGTTCTCTATATTTCTTATCTCTCATCTGTAATAAGATCCCTTAAAGAAATATTTGAATCGTTTATTTCTACTTTCTTATAATTGTCTTTCAATATGTTTTGTTTCTATACACAAAACATTCAATAAGACGATGTCCCTATGAATGATAGCTACCCTCCTTGTGCAGCATTCCATAAGAATGTTGCTTTTTTTTATCTAAAAGCAGGATTCTTATTTCTTATTTTCGAATTTGTATATACAAAATGCTGTAAATCACTACTACTTCTCTACACTTTACAAATACATATACGTCATATGTAAAGAATTACTCACATAAAAATTACTGTAGTGGTTTTTATTCTGAACGAATTAAAATTTCACTTCACTTATGTACTTATGAAAGGATGGGACGTAAATTGGCATATGAAAGATTTGTACTTTGGAATGATGCAGTTATTGATACAACGAAACAAAAAGAGTACATAGAACTTGAAGAAAGAGGCTTGCAGTTTGGAGATGGTGTCTACGAGGTTATTCGCTTATATAAAGGGAACTTTCACTTATTAGATCCGCATATCACAAGATTATATCGCTCCATGGAAGAAATAGAATTAACACTCCCTTTCTCAAAGGCAGAACTGATTATCCTACTCTATAAACTAATCGAAAATAATAATTTCCACGAAGATGGAACGATTTATTTACAAGTATCTCGTGGTGTACAAGCTCGTACCCATACATTCTCATATGACGTCCCTCCAACAATCTATGCCTATATTACGAAGAAAGAAAGACCCGCGTTATGGATTGAATATGGTGTACGTGCTATATCAGAACCGGATACGCGCTGGCTACGCTGCGATATTAAATCATTAAATTTATTACCAAATGTATTAGCTGCTACGAAAGCTGAACGTAAAGGTTGTAAAGAAGCACTTTTCGTGCGAAATGGTACTGTAACTGAGGGAAGCTGTTCTAATTTCTTTCTCATAAAAAACGGAACTCTTTACACACATCCAGCTAATCACCTTATTTTAAATGGTATTATTCGTCAATATGTCCTTTCTTTAGCGAAAACCCTTCGTATTCCAGTACAAGAAGAACTTTTCAGTATTCGTGATGTTTATCAAGCAGATGAATGTTTCTTTACAGGAACAACGATTGAAATTTTGCCGATGACTCATCTTGATGGAACCGCAATTCAAGGTGGCCAAGTTGGACCTATCACAAAAATGCTGCAAAGATCATTTTCTCAAAGCTTGTTACAATCCAATATGTCATCTTCTTAAACACGTATAATTTCTATCCTTTCTACATTCAATATATGTATTTAAATGGAAATCAAGGTATAGATTTATGCCTTGATTTTTTTTTGTAATCTTTTTGTCATATTCAGATTACCGCATAAGTCTTGACAGTAATCGACATGCTCTTTAGAATTTTTAACAGTTGGTAAATATTTCTTCACTACATTACAGACAGAAAGGAATCGACAAATTATGAAAAAATACCTTGCCGGTCTTGCGGCAGTGTCTGTAGCAGGAGGAGCAGCACCTACACTTGATAGTGTTCAAGCTGCCCCTGAACAAAATACACAAAAAGCTGCTACAACTGTCCAAGCTTCTGCATCAAACAGCTCATCTTATACGGTAAACGCTAGCGTATTACATGTTCGTGCAGGATCAAGTACTTCTCACGACATCATCTCTCGCGTTTATAACGGTCAATCACTAAACGTGATTGGCGAAGAAAACGGTTGGTTCAAAATTAACGTTAATGGACAAACTGGCTTTGTTAGCGGCGAATTTGTATCAAAAAATGGAGCAAGCAATTCTAATGTAAGTACAACAGGTGGAAAGAATAAAGTTACTGCTGATGTATTACGTGTACGTACTGCTCCTAACACTTCTAGTTCTGTTTCAGGACGTGTATATGAAGGACAAACATTAAACGTAATTGGTCAAGAAAATGGTTGGGTGAAAATCAATCATAATGGACAAGTTGGCTATGTAAGTGGCGAATTCGTATCTGGTGTTTCTTCTAATGCAGGTTCTTCAAACAACAATACGAATAATAACAACCAAGAATCTGTAAAACCAGCAAGCGGAAACTATACAGTAAATGTATCTTCCCTTCGTGTTCGTACAGGTCCTAGCACTTCTCACACAACTGTAGGTTCTGTTACAAAAGGACAAGTTGTACAAGTTGTTGGCGAAGTTCAAGATTGGTTCAAAATCAATTATGCAGGCCAAACTGCTTACGTAAGTAAAGACTATGTAACAAAAGGCGGTTCTAGTGACAACGTTACACAAGGTAACAACCAAAATAATAATCAAAACAATAATGTAACCGTTCAAACAGGTGGTACTTACGTTGTTAACGCAACATCTCTACGCGTTCGTACGGGCCCTGCTACTTACCATAGCGTAATTGGTGGCGTATTAAATGGTACGACATTAAACGTAATTGGATCTGAAGGTAGCTGGTTTAAAGTTAACTATCAAGGAAAAACAGGCTACGTTAGTAGCGAATTCATGAAATTCGTTAAAGGTGGCACTACTACTCCTGAGCAACCAAAACAACCTGAACAACCTAATCAAGGTGCAATTGGTGACTACTACATTAATGCTTCTGCACTAAACGTACGTAGCGGCGAAGGTACAAATTATAGAATCATAGGTGCACTTCCACAAGGGCAGAAGGTTCAAGTAATCTCTGAAAACTCTGGATGGAGCAAAATTAACTACAACGGTCAAACTGGTTATATCGGAACACGTTACCTCTCTAAAACACCAGTTGGTGGCGCAGTAGATAATAAGCCTAACAACAACCAAAATAACAATCAAAACAATAACAACAATAATACAGGTAATAATAGCGGCGACAGTTCTTCCATACTTGCATATGCAAAATCAATGCAAGGCGTACCATACGTTTGGGGCGGAACTTCTGCTACTGGTGTAGACTGCAGTGGTTACATCTACCACGTATTTAAGAAATTTGGTCATAACATTAGTCGTCAAAGTGTTGCAGGATATTGGAGCAGCTTACCAAAAACTTCAAGCCCACAACCAGGTGATTTAATTTACTTCCAAAATACTTATAAAGCAGGTCCTTCTCATATGGGTATTTACCTTGGTGGCGGATCATTTATTCAATCTGGAGATAAAGGTGTAGCAATTGCTTCACTAAGTAACTCTTATTGGAGTAAGCACTTCTTAGGTTATACGAAAGCACCTTAAGTTATATTTTTAGAGCCTTCTAGATTACTAGAAGGCTCTTTTTAATGTGTATAACCTATTTCCCTGAAAAAATAATGTATCTATTTTCTTATTTCATACACTACATTCTACAATAATGACCCATAACGTTATCATAATGTATATTTTCACATAAAAAACATAACCTATTTCATGTCTATTTATTTTATATGTGTTTTTTTAAAGAATTTTCTTTTTATTTAAACTTTTCGTTAGACGTTTGACCTCTGATGTCCATTATGATAAGTTACTTAAGATGTTATATTCGCAGAAGTATAGACAACTGGTTTATACACTTTTTTTACTATGAGGAAGGAGCATACACTGCATGAATCTTTTATGGGGAATTGGCGGCGTGATTGGAGTATTAGCAATTGCTTTCTTACTATCTTCCAACCGCAAAGCTATTAATTGGCGCACAATTTTAATCGCGCTAGCATTACAAATGTCATTTTCATTTATCGTATTACGCTGGGATGCCGGAAAAGCAGGTTTAAAATACGCTGCAGATGGCGTTCAAGGATTAATTAATTTTTCTTACGAGGGAATTAAGTTCGTTGCTGGGGATTTAGTCAACGCAAAAGGCCCTTGGGGATTTGTTTTCTTCATTCAAGCACTACTTCCAATTGTATTTATTAGTTCATTAGTAGCAATCTTATATCATTTCGGTATTATGCAAAGATTTGTTAGTGTCGTTGGTGGCGCATTAAGCAAACTTCTTGGAACTTCTAAAGCAGAAAGTTTAAACTCAGTAACAACCGTATTTTTAGGACAAACTGAAGCTCCAATCTTAATTAAACCTTACTTAGCACGTTTAACAAATAGTGAATTCTTCACTATTATGGTAAGCGGTATGACAGCAGTTGCCGGATCAGTCCTTGTCGGCTATGCAGCAATGGGTATTCCGCTAGAACACTTATTAGCAGCAGCAATTATGGCAGCTCCATCAAGTCTATTAATTGCGAAACTAATTATGCCAGAAACAGAAAAAGTAGATAATAACGTTGAACTTTCTACAGAACGTGAAGATGCAAACGTTATTGATGCAGCGGCACGTGGTGCATCTGAAGGTATGCAACTTGTTATTAACGTAGCAGCAATGCTAATGGCTTTCATCGCATTAATCGCTTTATTAAATGGATTATTAGGATGGGTTGGTTCTTGGTTCGATATTAAACTTAGCCTTGATTTAATCTTCGGTTACTTACTATCACCATTTGCAATCTTAATCGGGGTTTCTCCTGGTGAAGCTATACAAGCAGCAAGCTTTATCGGTCAAAAACTTGCAATCAATGAATTCGTTGCATACGCAAACTTAGGACCACACATGGCAGAGTTCTCTGCGAAAACAAACTTAATTTTAACATTCGCAATCTGTGGATTTGCAAACTTCTCTTCTATCGCAATTCAGTTAGGTGTAACAGGAACATTAGCTCCTACTCGCCGTAAACAAATTGCACAATTAGGGATTAAAGCAGTTATCGCTGGTACATTAGCTAACTTCTTAAATGCAGCAGTTGCAGGTATGATGTTCCTATAAATTTATGCAAACCCTCCTCTTTCTAAAGAGGAGGGTTTTTATTATATTCTTTATTTTTTTGATATATGTTAAATACTTACGTCTAAATATAAAAACATTATGATACAATAATTATTAATCTGTTTATTTTTTCTTACAAAAGAGGGATACTACTTGTTGTTGGCCTCCGAAATAAACGAGTCATCCGGTCTATTTCTTAATAATTGCGCATACTACAAGTATCCTTGTATGAATTACCTTTAAGGAGGCAAGTTTTGTGAAAGATAACTTCTATAAAGTCCTCTCTATGTGGATTTTACAAATTTTATTTTATTTTACAACCGTACATGTAACGCAATATGAGCATGCTCTCATTTTTACAATTATATATGTAATTGTTAATGTACTATTTCTATTATTGAATGATAAAACCGCATTTGTTCTCTTTATATTAGGAACCATTATTTCAGTATTCTACCTGTTCTACCAAGCATGGCTTTACTTATGGAGTACATCAGAACAATGGGAATACATTATTACTCACTTCCTAATGGCAGCAAACTTCTTCATTGTATATATCTCCACTCATTTATTAAAGAGGGTTATTCATGAAAATAAAGAATTGACCGAACGTGTGAGAATGTTAGAACAATACATTGGTGAATCTAAATTATTAACGAGACAAGAATTCGAAAGACGACAAGCATTATTAATCAATGCAATGAATCGTCGTAATGAAACAGGCGTTATTATTTACTTTGACTTCACTTCCTTTAGTAAATATACGAAGGAAAGTGTTATGGACCGCGTAGCTTCATTATTAGTTGAAACGATAAGGAATGACTTTGACCTTGCTGCTGAATACGATAATAATACGCTCGTTATTTTATTACAAAACACAAATGAAGCCGGTGCTGACATTGTAATGAACCGCCTAAAACCAAAAATGGAGCAATGGCTTGCTGCTGAAGCAATCCAAGATATAAAAATTTCACGCGAGCAAATTGGAAACAAAGGAAAGACGTTATTATGATGACACTCGTTATACTTCTTTTATTCCTTCTATTTTGTGTACTCGTGTTTTGGATTAGCATTGCATTTTCGATTAAGTATGTACTTATTTTTACAGCCTTTCTATTCTCTGGCTTACTCGTTTACTATTCATTCTTAACACTCGCAGGTTTAGTGCACCGAAATAGTAAACGAAAAGATCGTACGCTAGAACATTATCCAAGCGTCGACATTTTAATACCTGCCCACAATGAAGGAGTCGTTATTAAAGATACTTTAGAGGCGATGGCGAAGATTGAATATCCAGGTAAACTAACTGTTTATTTATTAAACGATAACTCACAAGATGAAACACCTGAAATTGGTGACGATTTTGACAAAGCTTATGCTCACATTCGCCACATTCGTGTTCCGCCTGGTGAACCAAAAGGGAAATCACGTGTATTAAACTATGGTCTTAGTATTTCAGATGGTGAATACTTCTGTGTGTATGATGCTGATAATCAGCCTGAACCACATGCACTGCGAATGCTTGTAGAACACGCTGAAACAACCGAGGATGCTGTTGGAGCTGTTGGTCACGTTCGTACTGTAAATGAAAACAAAAACTGGCTAACACGAATGATTTCATTAGAATTTCAAATCTTCCAGCTCCTTATGCAATCCGGACGCTGGTTACTATTCCAAACAGGTTCACTAACAGGAACAAACATGCTCCTTCGCCGTTCTGCATTAGAAGAGCTTGGCGGCTATGACCCTTATGCAATTGCAGAAGATGCTGAATTAACATTACGAATTACACAAAAAGGCTATCTCCTACCGATCGTGCCGGAATCGATTACATGGGAACAAGAACCTGAGCATTTAAAAATCCTTATTAAGCAGCGTACACGTTGGCTCCAAGGGAACTTATACATTTTAGAAAAAATGTTTTCTTCATTAAGTTTCTTTAAAGGAAAACTTCTCGTCCATTCCTTACAACAAGTTTTAGTGTATGTTGTATTTTGGCTATTCTTAATCATTTCGAACGTTTGGTTTGTAATTGGGTTACTTGGGATATTCCAAATTCAATATAGCATTCCGCTACTATTTATGTGGTATGTCGCATATATTACATATGTTTCTCAATTATTTAGTGCCCAGAGTGTGGAACGAACCTTCACACCAACTAATATTTTTATTAGTGTAATCATGTACTTTACGTACGCACAGCTCTTTACGTACTTATTCATTCGTAGTTTAATTTTATACTTACGTGCAAAGAGCAAGAAACAAGTCATTGGCTGGGATAAAACAGTTCGATTCAAAAAAGATAAATAAAAATAAGCACAGAGCGCCGTATGCTCTGTGCTTATTTATTGCCGTATAAATTATATATCAGACAATACCCCTTAGCTGAAAGTAATTTCACGTCCATCCCCCAACGAACGATCGACCTTCATTTATATACGAAAAAGTGATTGCTATTTTTGTAGAACCAATTGCTTCTCTTGCTGTTCTTTGCGCGTTTCAGTCTTAGGTTCCGTGCTTTCTTGGACACTACGATGTGCCACACGTTTCAAACAAATATGCTTCCACTTTCTTTCGTAACGTTTCATTATTCTAGATGTCCCCCTTGAATGCGCTTTAAAACTATTTGAAATCGCTTACAGGAAATAATATAGCACATATACATAAACGTGACAACACATTTCCGACAATTTTTTGTCAAAAATACAAATAGAATTCGCAACATATCGAACATTGTCGAAATATATCGATTTTCCTTCGTATAAAAGGCATACTACTTATATAGTAAAGTATTTTATTTCCCTGACTTGCAATTAAAATTCCTTCTATATAAAAAAGAGCTGATACATAATCAGCTCTTTTTCCTTCTATTATTTATGACGCTTCATACGCCCTTCTTTTTGTAACTCTTTAAATAATGCTGCCATCATAAAGAAAATAACGAAGACGAATGGGAATGCCGCAATGATAGCTGCCGTTTGTAAAGCTTCTAATCCACCTACATATAATAAGATAGAAGCTAACGCTGCTAGAACGATACCCCAGATCATTTTAATGCGGTTTGGTGGATTTAAACTACCATGTGTCGTTAACATTCCTAAAACGAATGTCGCAGAATCTGCAGATGTAATAAAGAATGTAGAAATAAGAAGAATAGCTAGAACAGATAAAGCCGATCCAAAGCTTCCCATCTGATCAAACATAGCGAATAATCCTACTTCTGTTCCCATCTCTTTAATTTTTTCAAAGATATGTGCATCACCAAACAGTTCCATATGAATACCAGTCCCGCCGAAAACAGAGAACCAAAGTGCACCAATTACGGTCGGTACGAGTAACACACCGATAACAAACTCACGAATCGTACGTCCTCGTGAAACACGTGCAATAAATGTACCTACGAATGGTGACCATGCGATCCACCATGCCCAGTAGAAAATTGTCCACGATTGAATCCATTGATTTCCGCCTTCATCTAATGGACTTAAACGGAAGCTCATGCTTGGCAATTCCTGAATATAAGAACCGATTGTCGAAGTAAAGTAATTCATAATAAAGTTTGTTGGACCCGCAAATAATACAATGATCATAAGTGCAAATGCCAAAATAATATTCGCATTACTTAAATATTTAATTCCTTTATCAAGACCTGTTTGCGCAGATAACATGAAAAGAACGGTTACGATTGCAATAATAACTAACTGTGTCGGTAATGAATTTGGAATAGATGTTAAATAACTAACACCACCTGCAATTTGTTTCGCACCAAGACCTAATGACGTCGCAACACCAAACACAGTTGCGAAAACAGCTAACACATCAAATGAATGAGCAATACGCCCATGTTCTCCGCTTTTAAACAACGGACCTACTGTCGCACTAATCGTACTTGCTTTTCCTTTTCTAAAAGTAAAGTAAGCAATACATAGCGCTACAAACGCATATAGTCCCCACGGATGTAATCCCCAATGGAAGAATGAAAAGCGTAGTGCAAGACGCGCACTTTCCTCAGTTGCACCTTCTCCAAACGGAGGTGCGTATAAATGGTTTAATGGTTCGGCAACGCCCCAGAAAACTAAGCCGATACCCATTCCAGCACTAAATAACATAGCAAACCATGTCATATAACTATAATCAGGCTCGTCATCATCTTTCCCTAAACGAATAGAACCGTATTTCGAAACAATTAAAAAGATAGACACACCTAAAATAATAGAAACAGAAATAATATAGAACCATCCAAACTTACTAACTAATGCAGTTTGAATTGCGGTTGTTACATTTCCTAAGCTACCTTTTCCGATAATAGATTCGGGAATAATCCCCCAAATTGTAAATGCAATACATAATGTTAATGAAACGATGAATGTTTTTGTCAGTTTCCTCATCAAATCCCCCTTCGTAGGTTTCACTTTTGTAAATAACATAAATTCCGATATGTAAAATCGGATAGAAAACTATAATTTTACGGTGATTTTCTTACTTTCACCTTCACCAACTAGAATTCTTATGGACAGCCTTACCTTCCGTATAACCTTTTCACTCTGCAAGAGCTATAAGATCGAAATACTGCTGTCAAATTGTGCGAGAAAAATGCGGATGGGAATGTGTTTTCCCAAAAAAGGATGTGTTACAGATTTAAAAAAGGGCATTTTTCTTCCTTGCAACCCTTTCTTTTTGTAACAATTATGCGGTTTTTTTGCTAGTATATAGCACGTGTTTATAGTTTCACAAACGAAATGTTTATGTTTATATAACTATATTACCCATAAAACGGTAAAATACTCAAGGAATGTAATCGTTTAGTAAACATCATGTAACACTCTTGTAATATTTTTATTTACGCCGAAAACAATATGTTGTATTAAATATTTCGAATATAAGTAGAAACCTACTAATCATATAGAATGAAAAACGCTTTCCTATATTTTTTGTTATATTACAGGATGTTAACGACTGATTACGAATGGTTTGTAATTGTGTGTTTTCCCGAAATCCGAAAAAATCTGTTGCTATAATGAGGACACGAAAACAAACGCAATGGAGGCTATCATGAAAAAATTAATTGGAATAGCAACAGCAGCAGTTTTTGGTCTTGGGATTTTCACATCATCTGCTAATGCAGAAACTGTTGTAACAACAGACGTACTAAATGTACGCGAAAACCCTACTACTGAATCAAAAGTTGTCGGTAAATTACTAAACGGTAATAAAATAGATGTTCAAAATACAGAGAACGGATGGTCAAAAATCACTTTAGATGGTAAAGACACATTCGTAAGTGCAGAGTTCACAAAAAGCATCTACTACGTAACAGCTAACGTATTAAACGTACGTGCTGAAGCGAACACAAACTCAGAAATTCTTGGGACGCTTAAGAAAGACGATATGATCGAAACGACGAACCAAGTACAAAATGAATGGTTACAATTCGAATATAACGGGAAAACAGCTTATGTTCACGTTCCTTTCTTAACAGGTACAGCACCTGTTATTGAGAAACAAGAACAACCTGCTCCTGCTAAAACTGTAGCACCAGCTAAAGCACCTGCAGCACAAGCAAAACAAGCTGCTAAGCCTGCTGTGAAAGCTGCTGAAACTAGCACACCTTCTGGTGGTCGTGAGTTAACAGTTGTAGCTACAGCATATACAGCTCATCCGAGCGAAAACGGTGGCACATACGGTGGCCGTGTATTAACTGCAATGGGTCATGACTTAACAGCGAACCCAAACATGAAAATGATTGCTGTTGACCCGAAAGTAATCCCATTAGGATCTAAAGTATGGGTAGAAGGTTACGGAGAAGCTATCGCTGGAGATACTGGCGGTGCAATTAAAGGTAACCGTATCGACATCCTACTTGGATCAGATAGCGCTGCTCAAAAATGGGGACGCAAAACTGTTAAAGTGAAAATTTTAAAATAACCAATGACTGCTAAGGCCAGTTCTCTTTGTTGAGAGCTGGCTTTTATTTTTTTATAATAGCTATAAGGAGGTTACGCCCATGAATGTACAAGCAAAAGTAAACTGGATCGGTACACCGAAACCGTATATATATAAAGATGAAGTAACATACGACGCTACTTCTATTGATTTTTCACTTGTAGGCGATGACAATCGATATAAATTAATTGTGCTCAAATCTGAAGGAAATACACATTACAAAATTGTCCAATATGGTATCAAACCCGGCTCACAAAAGCCATTTCCTATCGACATTCCATTTGAACAAAACATGTTACCCGTTATAGAACAAATATTACATGATCCATATGTACAAGCGATATTAAAGGAAACGCGCTCATAATTGTAAAAAAGGATACCACCTCGCCAGATTTTTTCGGCTAAGTGATATCCTTTTTGTTTTCCCTTCTTGAACACGAGATATAAACTACAAAATGATGCCGTTCAAAAATATTGAACAACACCTTTCCATCTCCATTCACAGTTACAATACAATAATCCCAATTTCATTTTTTCTGTTTTGAGCATTTTTTGTTTATAATGGTAGAGGAAAGAAATATGTGTACGGAGGAATATTATGCTGCAACACTCAATTACGAAAGATGAAATTATGATGATTGCGAATGAGTTCGTTCAAGGACTAGATCCACAGCAAACAGCTGATCAGGAACATGTCGCTACAGCTCGGCACCTATATCGTAGTGGTGTTGTCTACAACGTTGACTTTGATGGTTATACGCTATCAGGAACTGTAGATGCTGAAGGCAGCGTATATAGTGTCCATATCCCGATTCGTAACGTCGCTGAAAGCTATTGCGATTGCTTCGCACCAACGCAATGTGAGCATATGCTCGCTGTGTTACTATCTGCAGCGTCTAGTTTCGGGCAAGTAGGAGATGTATTAACTTTATTCAAAAATAATACGAAACCTTCCCTTCCTCCTATTCGAACTGCAAGACAAGTATTGCAATCATCAGCTTTTGAAGACACGGATTATAAAAGTTGGCAATCCTATTTTGATAACGAATATGAATCATTTAAAAAAGAACAAGCTCGGCTTACTTATAAACAAATGTATTTTCTTATGAGTATTTTTACGGACTTCTATACGAAACTCGAGCGGAAAGCTCCGCGTATCGTTGTGATACATGAATTGTTCAGGTTACATGCAGCGCTTTATTGCTTTCAAAAATTATTAGAAGAAATTCAAGACTTCGAAGCAAATAAAACGTATTCTTATCATCAGCCTGTTAACGTCGTTCGCCTATTTGTAGATAAAGTGGAATCCATCGTTCGGGACTTACAATCAGAAGCGATTGCTTCTGAGTCAGAAGCAATTTTGCAAGAAACAGCTCGTCTCGTTCACGAAGTATTCTTCTCCACCGATGCCTATACGCAAGAGAGATTCTTTATTTATCGTCACATATGGAGTGAACTGTTACACAATAAAGAGCAACTACATGAAGAAGAAAAACGAATTGGTACGAAAATCAATCCACTTTCCAAAGCATTAGCATCTTCTCATCTACTCTTTTTAAATGACGAAGACCTATTAGCGATGGACTTACTAAAGAAACAACCTGCTTCTGTTGTAAGTCTGTACTTCTATTGGCTAGAAGAGCTATTAAATGCAATGAAATGGGATCGTGCGAAAAATTGGCTTTCTTTTACGTATAAACAAGTGAAGAAAACGATACATGAGCAAGAAAATACAATTTTCATAAAAGATATCGTTCGCTTATTCGTCATCATGTATGAAACGTATGCAACTCATACAAATGAACAAGCCGGACTCGAAATGATTTTGCAAGAGCTATTACCATATAGTTTCGCAAACTATGAGCAATACGTACTCGCGAAAAAGCAGTATCGAACATGGGCAGAACTTCAGCTCTTACATGGATTTGAAGCAATTGAACTTTTGAAAGAGCCACTGAAAGATATTGAAAAGGAAGCACCAGAAGCTGCACTTCCTCTGTATCACCTTGCTGCTACCGAGGCCATTGAAGAGCGAAATCGCAAATCATATAGACGTGCAGTTCGTTACTTAAAGAAATTACGTACATTGTATAAACGATTAAAGCGTACCGATGAATGGGATGCTTTCATTATTCACATCGCAAACTTACATTCACGTTTGCGTGCACTACAAGAGGAATTACGGAAAGGAAAATTAATCGATGATCAATCAAACTGAAGTAACGATTAGGCTCCAGCATGTTAGTCAAGGTTGGTTCCTTTGGGGAGAAGATGACAGCGGTACTCCATTATCCGTAACAAGTTGGAAACGAAATGCATTTACATGGCACTCCACTTCCTTCTACGGCACGTTTCTAAAAGAAGCAACCTTTGAAGGAAAACAAGGTGTTATGCTAACAAACGCACAAGCATTTGAATACATCGCTAATAAACCGATGAACTCCTTTGCCCGTATTCAAATGAACGGCCCTATTACAGCACTTACAAAAGATGCGAACGAATTATGGGACGCCTTCACAAGCGGTAGCTTCGTACCTGATATGGAGCGTTGGTCTCAGCAACCATCTTGGAAAGTACAACATACATCAATCGAAGATGACACATTAACATCTCTTTTCTCGTCTGCGGTAAATGAAAGCATATTACAAGATAACCGTTCAAACGACGGATGGGAAGATGCAAAGAGACTTTATGAACATTACGACTTTACGAAAAGACAATTGGATGCAGCACTACATGAAGAAGATTGGCTTCGAAAAATTGGATACATTGAAGATGACCTTCCTTTTACAATTGGACTACGGTTACAAGAGCCGCAAGAAGAATTTGAAATGTGGAAGCTTGAAACAATTGTTACGCCAAAGCGTGGTGCTCATCGCATATATGTATATGAAAACATCGATTCTTTACCAAAACGATGGCACGATTATGAAGAGCGTATTCTTGAAACACAAGAAGGTTTCAGTAAGCTTGTACCATGGTTAAAAGAAGGCGATACATTCCGAAGTGAGCTCTTTGAAACAGAAGCGTGGAACTTCTTAACAGAAGCAAGTAACGAATTACTCGCTGCAGGTATTACGATTTTACTACCATCATGGTGGCAAAATTTAAAAGCGACAAAACCAAAATTACGTGTGCAACTGAAGCAAAATGCGACACAAACACAATCATTCTTCGGTATGAATACACTCGTTAATTTTGACTGGCGCATTTCAACGAACGGCATTGATTTATCAGAAAGCGAATTTTTCGAACTCGTTGAACAAAACAAACGATTATTCAATATAAATGGTCAATGGATGAGACTGGATCCAGCCTTTATTGAAGAAGTACGAAAGCTCATGAACCGTGCCGATAAATATGGACTCGAAATGAAAGATGTCCTTCAGCAACATTTATCCAACACGGCTGAAACAGAAATTGTAGAAGAAGATAGTCCGTTTACCGATATTGAAATTGAACTAGATGGATATTATGAAGAGCTATTCCAAAAACTATTGCACATTGGAGATATTCCAAAAGTAGATGTCCCTTCTTCACTAAACGCCACACTCCGCCCGTATCAACAACATGGTATTGAGTGGTTATTATATTTAAGAAAACTTGGATTCGGAGCATTATTAGCGGACGACATGGGACTTGGAAAAAGTATTCAAACAATCACTTACTTACTATATATAACAGAGAACAATCTCAAAACCGGCCCGGCCCTAATTGTGGCACCGACATCTGTTCTTGGAAATTGGCAAAAAGAATTTGAGCGTTTCGCACCAAATTTACGTGTTCAGTTACACTATGGAAGTAACCGAGCGAAAGGCGAATCATTTAAAGAGTTCCTTCAATCAGCAGATGTTGTATTAACATCTTATGCATTAGCTCAGCTTGATGAAGAAGAACTTAGTACGTTATGCTGGGATGCTGTTATTTTGGATGAAGCACAAAATATTAAAAATCCACATACGAAACAGTCAAAAGCAGTGCGAAACTTGCAAGCAAATCACAAAATTGCTTTAACCGGTACACCGATGGAAAACCGCCTTGCCGAGCTTTGGTCTATTTTCGACTTTATTAATCATGGATATCTTGGCAGCTTAGGACAATTCCAGCGCCGCTTCGTCTCACCAATTGAAAAAGACCGTGACGAAGGAAAAATCCAACAAGTTCAACGTTTTATCTCGCCGTTTTTACTGCGTCGTACGAAGAAAGATCAAACAGTCGCATTAAACTTACCAGATAAACAAGAACAGAAAGCATACTGTCCACTTACTGGTGAACAAGCTTCCTTATATGAACAACTTGTTCAAGATACATTGCAAAATGTAGAAGGATTAAGCGGAATTGAAAGACGCGGGTTTATATTACTCATGCTGAACAAGCTCAAGCAAATTTGTAATCACCCTGCTCTTTACTTAAAAGAAACAGAACCAAAAGATATCATCGAACGTTCCATGAAAACGAGCACGTTAATGGAACTCATTGAAAATATAAAAGATCAAAACGAAAGTTGTTTAATCTTCACGCAATACATCGGTATGGGGAACATGCTAAAAAATGTGTTAGAAGAACATTTCGGTCAGCGCGTCCTCTTCTTAAACGGCAGTGTACCGAAGAAAGAACGCGACAAAATGATCGAGCAGTTCCAAAACGGAACGTATGACATTTTCATCTTATCGTTAAAAGCAGGTGGAACTGGCTTAAACTTAACCGCTGCCAACCATGTCATTCACTACGACCGTTGGTGGAATCCAGCTGTAGAAAACCAAGCAACCGACCGCGCATATCGTATTGGTCAAAAACGCTTCGTTCACGTTCATAAACTTATTACAACGGGGACACTCGAAGAAAAAATTGATGAAATGTTAGAGAGAAAACAATCATTAAACAATGCCGTTATTACAAGCGATAGTTGGATGACCGAACTATCTACAGATGAGCTAAAAGAATTACTTGGTGTATAAACAAAAGGAGCTAATCTCAAAAGATTAGCTCCTTTTTCTATTCCAAAACCAATTGCTTATTATAATCCCTGTTAATCCGCCGCACGTATCCAATAATGAATCTTGCCACATCGGTGTACGATCTCCCGTAGTCCATTGATGAATTTCATCAAATGTCGCATATCCCGCAACGAAAAGAAGAGCGTATAGGAAACACCTTTTCCTCGAATAACCCGATCGATGAAAAGCATAATACGTCAATGAACCGAGCATAAAGAACACCATAAAATGAGCACCTTTACGAAGGAAAAACTCAATAAATCCGCCTACACCTTTATTTGCAATGCTAACAGGTGTACCACCGCCGTAATCGATAGATACCCATGAAAAATGCTCTTTCACAAATTCAGCATTTATATATTGTTCAATATCTGAACGCATATCCTGCTTTTTATACGGTTGTGCCGAGGAATAGAAAATCAATCCCATCCATAGTAAAACAGGAATCCAAAATAACCATTTACGATTCATTCTTCCGAAACCCCTCTCTTAGTCTTTTAAGCGTACCAAAAAAAAGAAAAAATTTCACGCCAAAACATGACATTTGCGCCCTATTTATAAAGTGAAAGGGGGTGATAAACATGGCAGTCGAAACAATCGTAATGGATTTAACTTTACGTCTTGTCTTAAACAATGGATTGGATAAGAACGGAAAAACAGTTTTCAAGAACAAACAATTTAAGCGCGTTAAAACAAACGCAAACTTAGAGCAAGTACAAAACGTAGCACGTGCTCTTGCTTCCTTACAAGCATCACCACTTCACGCTGTACAACTTGTTAGCACATCAGATCTTTCTAGCCTATAAGATGAGACTTTAAGTAGAGGGGATTCTATTCCCCTCTACTTGTTAGCCAACACTAACAAGTAGATAAATAAAAAGGAGGAAATAACATATGCAAGTACTAGAATTGATTTTCGCGAAAGAAGATGGAAAAACAGTTGTTTTTTCTATCGAGAAACCTATCACACCTGTCGATGCACAAGTCGTAAGTCAAGTAATGGATACGATCCTTGCCTCATCTGTATTTTCATCAATTAATGAAAATACTCGAAAAAAAGGAGCCCGTCTCGTAGAAAAGAATGTATCTGAAGTTCCCATTACTTTATAAACAAAAAGACGAATCTGCATCATTTTGCAGATTCGTCTTTTTTCTTCGGCATTTCAATTGGAATAAAGATGTTTGAAAATCCGACGCATACATATTTATAGTGTTCTCCGCCTATATCAAACTCGGTCGTATATGTTGAGAAGAAAATATACTCATTTCGCTTCGTATAATTCTCGATTAATAATCCAACTTGTGGCTCAACATATTTTTTCGCCAACTTCTTACCAGCCGATGCTAGATCACCAAGGAGACCCTCTTCATTTTCCTTTTGAACTTCGTCTAGCTTCTTACTTACATCATTCCGTTTCATAAACTGCTTTGCTGCCCAGTCTGTATATTCTCCTTTACTCGGATTACTATTTGCTAAATATACTAGAAGAACAACAACTAAAGCCATAATAATATACTTTTTCTTCATACTATCTCACCGCCTACTCTTTTCTATTTTCATATATATGTACAAGCGATGCAACTTAGAAAGACTAACATCTATTGATTGTAAACGAATAGCCAAAATTTACAATATGAAACGGAATATTAACAATTACTTTACTTAATTTGTATATAATAATATTAATAATATTATTTTAAAGGGGAGGACTCGAAGTTATGAACAATGAAAATGATATTTTTATTTCTAATGCAACAATGATGTTAGAGCCTTACAAGCACCCTTATTACCAAACAAAAATAATAGAAAGTAATGGGAACCATCTTTACTCCTGTCAAACTGCTCTCCAGCTCATCAAACAATCTTGTCTAGCCAATGTTCACTCTACTTATCAAGGCAGGCGTAAAGCAGTTCAGACAAACTTTCATTTCAAACAAAATGTCCCAATTCCAATTAATCATCGAGAATATATTTGTGCTTTTCCGACAGAATCTCCTTCTTCTCCAAACTGTATATGGCTATTTTATAACCATATAGATGACATAGGGTTTTTCAAACAGAGTAAAAAAGCTACCATTCATTTTTCAAATGGCACTACTACAACCATACATATCAGTCCCCATAAGCTAAAATAACAATTATTAAAAGCTGGATACGTATTATCACGTATGAACATGCAAGATTCACTACAATTTAAAAACCTCTTACTACATTTACTACCTTAACAAAATAAGTAGAATGGAAAGCAATATCTCTTGCCTTCCATTCTTATGATAATGTTTATCCTCTTAAACTATTTCGCATTTTCTCAAGTGCTTGCCGATACATCCACCTCACTTGATAATAAGTCATTTCCATCTCGCTAGCGATTTCCCCCATCGTTTTTCCTACAAAAAATCGTTCAAAAATAATATACTTCTCCTTTTCATCTAACACACTCATAAAATCCTTCGCTCTCATTTCAATATCTTCAAAATGGAAGATATCCTCATACTCTCCTACATATACACACTTTTCTTGCACTGCAAACTCTTTCTTCAATCTTTCTAATATATAACCACGCACCGTTACAAGTGCATATGCAGGGAAACACCCCTTCTCCGCATCAAATCTTTCATATGCATGCCAAAAACCAATTAAACCACATTGATAATACTCTTCATAGTCTTGACGAATACCTAACTTCTTTATTTGATTCACAATCATTCCTTCATACAAAACAACTGCCTCTTTAAAAGTTGCTGGTTTCACACAGTACCCACTTCTAAAAGGTATACCTCTTTGTTATTCCGCCGGTACCTCCACAATATAAAAATAAAGAAGGGAATTCACTGTGAGTAATTTCAAATACGACCGCCGAAATTTGAAATTACACGAAGTAGAATTTGAAATTTTACTGGTCGTATTTGAAATAAGGGTAAAAATAAAAAAGGTGACTCCCTTGAAGAGTCACCCTTTAATTCAATCATATTATTATACAGGCAAACCAGGTAAGAACTTTGCAATCAATACAACAATTGCAGCTAAGAATCCCGCTTTAATAATGAATAAAACAATAATTGGAATAGCTGCTTTCACTTTACTTAATCCTGCTGTAACTTGTAATCCTAACCAAATTAAAACTAAATTCCATAAATAGAACAATTCAATTGTATTACCAATTCCATATGCAAGTGAACCTTGATCGAATAGTGGTCCTAAACTTGTATACGCAGTCGGTCCAGCACCTAAAATTAAAGCTATAACACCATTAATAAGTCCACCAATAACAACAACAATATCCGCGTATACAATAATCATAACTATTTTTTTATAAGAAGTATCATTCCCGTAAAACATCATAAACACCTTATAAATAGCTGCAATAACAAGTGTTGCAATCATAACACCTACTATTCCCCATATCGTACCAGAAATTACATCTGATACAAGCGAACCCTGATTTGCAAATTCGCCTCCTAATTTCTTTTGCATTTCAATCATCTCAGGTGATGTATACGTAATATACGAATTTAAACCACCTACAAGTCCTTGTAATAGCGCCACTATGAAGAACATACCCCAAACCTTCTCAGTCGTTCTCATTCTCTCAAACTGTAAACTAGGAGAAGTAATCATTCCAAACAATGATGGCTTCTCTCCGCCAGCTTTTTGTGTATTCAAATTCGCTTCCATTATAACGCCTCCTTCTATTTATATAACCCGTTCTAACGGGCGGTTCACTTCCTCACATAGAGGCTACGAACCGCCCACTAGAACGGTAATGTGTAGTAGAGAGCCCTCTCTCTACTACACTATTACTTACTCATAACGTAATGCTTCAATTGGATCTAATTTCGCAGCCTTATTCGCTGGAATTAATCCAAAGATAATACCAAGTGTCATAGAGAACAGTACGCCTCCAACGACAACTTCCCATGAAACGAGTGGTGGCCATTTCGCAAATGTGGAAACGATATATGCCCCGCCATATCCAAGACCAATTCCGATTAAACCGCCTAGAAGTGTTAACATAACTGCTTCAATTAAAAACTGTAATAAAATTTTACTACGCGTCGCTCCAAGTGCTTTACGTATCCCAATTTCGCGCGTACGCTCCGTTACAGATACGAGCATAATGTTCATAACACCAATACCACCAACGACTAATGAAATACCAGCGATACCGCCAATGATCATTGTCATGATGCCTGTGACTTTAGAAACGTTTTCTTGGAATTCTTTTAAATTCACCAGTTCATATTTACCTGGAATTTCACTTGGCTTACGACTATTCAATACATCAACAGCTTGTTTCCCAGCTTTTTCTAAATCATCTACATTTTTAGCTTGAATTGCGATATTTTGAATATCATCTGTTCCGAATAAAACAGGCCATAATGTAAGGGGGATTAACGCTTCTTCCATTTCAAATCCCATAAACTCATTATCAGATGTATACACACCAATAATTTGCATTGGCTGCCCCTTCATCTCAATAATTTGTCCAACTGGGTTTACGTCCTTAAATAGCGTCTCCTCTGTTTTTGTACTAATCATCACAACATTATTTGCATGAGAAATATCTGATTCACCTAAAGTACGTCCCTTTACGACCTTTACTTTATTAACCGCAAAATATTCATTATCAAGACCAATAACATTCAGATTTGCTTTTTTATCATTTACATCCAATATCTCTGTTGTCGAATTTGTCGTAATAACATGTGAAACATCTTTCACTTGTTTTACTTCCATAATATCCTCTTCTGTTAACTTCGGTATTTCAAATCCGCCTATAGCAAACTCATCATTCATATCTGGTTTAAATTGAATTGGCATTAGGTTATTGCCACCAGAACCTGCAAATTTCGACTTCAGCATCGCTTCTCCGCCTTGCCCAATTGCAACGACAGTAATAATAGAACCTACCCCGATAATAATACCGAGCATCGTAAGAGCTGAACGCAGTTTATGAGCTAAAATAGAAGATAGGGCAATTTTTATACTATCTAGTAAACTCATACCGCACACCTTCTATCTTCTGTAATTTTCCCATCTCGCAGTACGATGCGGCGGGAAGAATACGCTGCTACTTCCTCTTCATGTGTAACCATAACAATCGTTGTACCTTCTGCATTAAGCTTCGTGAAAATATCCATAACTTGCTCACCAGACTTCGTATCAAGCGCACCGGTCGGCTCATCGGCCATAATGAACGTTGGATTATTTGCAATCGCCCTTGCAATTGCTACACGCTGCTTCTGTCCACCTGATAATTCATTCGGTAAATGATGCACGCGATCCGCTAATCCAACTTTACCAAGCGCCTCTAAAGCACGCTTACGACGCTCTGCCTTCTTCACGCCGCCATATACGAGCGGAAGCTCAACATTTTCCACTGCTGAAAGACGCGGCAGCAAATTAAAGTGCTGAAACACAAAACCGATATATTCATTACGAATTAAAGCAAGCTTTGACTCGTCTGCTGTTAAGATATTCACATCATTCAGCATATATTCGCCTTCTGTTGGACGATCTAAACAACCGATAATATTCATAAGCGTTGATTTACCAGAACCAGACGGTCCCATAATCGAAACGAATTCACCGCCCTGAATTGTTAAACTAATACCGTGCAAAATCGGCACTGCCAATTTTCCTTGATAATACGTTTTAGCAATATGATTTAACGTAATCATTTCTCTTTCACTTCCATTCCGTCATACACATCGTCGGAAGGATTTTTAACCACCTTTTGCCCCACTGTTACGCCTTCTACAACCTCTGTCCAGTCTCCATCAGTAGAACCTTTTTTCACATTTTGTTTACGAAGCTTTCCTTTATCCTCAACATAAACAAATGCATCATCGTCTTTTTCTACAATACTCTTAGTCGGAACAGCAATCATCTTCTTATTCTCTAAATTTACTTGCAGAGAAACGTGATAACCTGGAGATAAACCATCTTGACTATCAAGGCTTGCTTTATATGTATATTGAGACATATTTTGAGTCGCTTCACCCATACCACCAGCTTGCGCCATCTCTGCACTCGTTGGGAATTCACTTACTTCTGTAATCTTACCTGTCCACTTCTTCTTATTATTTGCTTTCGCAGTAACAGTAAATGTTTGATCTTTTTGAATTTGTGACTTTTGAAGCTCAGTTAACGTCCCTTGAATTTGGAACGGATCTTTAGAAGCTACTTGTAAAAATGCTTTCCCTTGACCACCTAACGCTTGAGATGAACTTTGTGCCGCATCTTTATCTAACTTTTGAACAACACCAGCAAAGTTACTATAAATCGTAAGCTCTTTTTGCTTTTTACTTAACTCTTCTTTCTGCAACTTCCCTTTTTCTTTCTCAAGATCAGTTGTCTTTTGCGCTATCTCTAACTCGCTTACTTGCTCTTCCATCGGATCTGTTACTTCTTTCCCAGCTCCGCCATCTTTCGCCTTCTTAATTTCTTTCTTCAGCGAATCAATCTTCTTCTTCCCTTGATCATAACGCATATCAGCCATCTTCTGATCAAGATCAGCTTGCTTCATTTGCAAATTAATCTCTTCATTATCATAAGAGAATAACTTCGCACCTTTCTCTACCTCTTGGCCTTCTTTTACTTCAATATCTTTCACTTTTCCTTTAGTCGGATCCGCATAAAAACTTTCGATATTCCCAGGCTTCACCTGACCAGAAATTAACTTCGTATTATTCAGCTTTCGCTCCGTTACCTTCTCGAAACTTACAGCATCAGCCGATGTTGATGCTCCCTTCTTCTTCCCTTGCATTACAAAAATATTAACTGCTGCTACAATAACAATTAGTGCAATAACCCCGATAATAATCCATTTCTTCTTCTTGTTTGGAGTACGAACCGTATTTGGTACCATATTCTCTCTCCTTTTATAACTTAATAGTTTAATATAAAAATTGTATAAAACTTTCTGAAAATGAATTACATATTATTACATTCTTTTTACAAAGTTTTACACATCCATTTATATTGTAACAAAAATTCCAATGATTAGAAATATGACATTATGTCTTTTAAGATAGATTTAAGGAAAGATTATAGTAATATAAGAAAAGCTATCCCTTATTAATAAACTCCTCACAAAGATAAATTATTAAAATCATTTTCCTAATTTCATCACTGTCATTTTTGTCATATATATTTGACATTTCATCTATTCAATTATAAAATGTCACATATAAATGACATTCTGATGCACGAGGTCTACAACTATTAATGGGAGGTTTATATTTGAATAACGTTAAACAATATCGAAAATCTGAAGGTCTATCGCAGCTAGAATTAGCTAAAAGGGTTAACGTGGCGAGACAGACAATAAACTTAATTGAAAACAATAAATATAATCCCTCTTTAGCCCTATGTATCGAATTAGCAAAAGCACTAAAAACAGATTTAAACAACCTATTTTGGGAGGGAGATTAAATGATGAAAATTGAATGGAAAGAAAGGGTTTATAATAATTTCGTTGGAACAATGAGTGAGCGAGATGAGTATCAAAAACAAGAAATCAATAAAGAATTATCTGTGGCGGGAATTGGTTTATGGTGGCTAAATATGTTGGTAATGCTTATTATGTTACTTGTTGATACTATGAACCACACAATATCTATAGGAACTATATTGGTTTTTCTGTCTAATATGATTTATGCTAATTATTTAACATTTAAGCTTAAGAAAAAAGGTTTAAATGAGACTGAATGTGCAACAAAAGAAGAGTATTTGCAACATAAGAAAAAATTAAGAAAAGCTGGCTTAAAAGCAGGTTTACTTTGGGGCTTTCAAATGTTTGTTTTTATGAATTATATCCTTCCTTATGTAGGTTCAGAAGAAATCTCCATTTCTTTATTTAAAGTTATAATTTTCATCTGTGGCGGCGTATTTTTCGGTCTAACTATGTATATATTCGGTTTATGGAACCTAAAAAAATTATATTAAGTAACAAAAATTTTTTACACATTAAACTCCAATTTTACATACTGTTTGTTTTTCTAATATAAAAGCTATCCAATCACAATTGGATAGCTTTTCAAACCAAATATTACGCTGCTTTAGGAGCTTTTCTCTCATGTCCACGTTGAACGATGAACAAGAAGATTGTTGATAAAATAGCACCTGTTAATAGTAAGATGAAGCAACCGTCCCAGCCAGAACGATCAACAATAATACCAATTGCTGCGTTGGCTACAAGACTTCCGCCTACATAACCGAACAGACCACACATACCAACTGTCGTACCTACTGCAAATTTCGGTACTAATTCCATCGCACTTAAACCGATTAAGAACTGTGGTACATAAATTAAACAACCGATAATAGAAACTGCAATACTTACAACAAGTATGCTAGTTGCTTGCCAATATACAAACGTACCAATAACAACTCCAACCATACTAATGATACATAATGGCATACGTTTTCCTTTAAATAATTTATCACTTAACAGACCAACGATTAATGAACTTGGAATTGCCATGCCTTCAAAGATTGCGTACGCCGCGTGCGCTTCATTTTTTGAGAAACCTTTAACTGTCGTTAAATAAAGTGGAACCCAGTTAATAACACCGAAACGAATTAAATAAACAAATGCATTCGCAATACATAAGAACCAAACAAATTTATTTTTCACTACATACTTCATTAAAATTTCTTTTGGTGACATCTTATTAGCATTATCTGCTTTTTCAAGATTTTCATAGTCATTACGATACTCATCAATTGGAGGAAGACCTTCTGATTCTGGTGTATCCTTCGCATTAATCCAAACAAGAACTGCAATTACCATTGCGATAATCGCTGGGAAAATAAACACGCCGCCTTGCCAATGATTTTCACCGAAAATCCCTACACCAATTCCAACAAGTGGTGGCACAAGCATTCCGCCAACGTTATGTGAAATATTCCAAAGACCTGTTTTCGTACCACGTTCTTTCTTCGAGAACCATTTCGTCATAACGATACTACAAGGTGGTGCTCCCATACCTTGTACAATACCATTTAGGACAAGTAATGTAACAATCATTCCAAATGACGATGCAAAACCGAAACAAATATTTACAAGCCCTGATAAGAATAAACCGACTGCGATAAAGCGCTGGGCGAAAGCTTTATCTGATAAATTCCCCATAAAAAACTTACTAAATCCATAAACAATTGCCATAATTGAACCTAGTAGACCAATTTGAGCTGTACTAAATCCAAATTCTTCTACTAAATACGTACTTGATAACGTAAAGTTACTACGAACTAAATAATAAGCAGCATATCCAACTGAAATTCCCATTAATACACGAATACGTAGTAATTTATATACACGGTCGATCATATCCGCTGGCAATCTTTCAATTGCAGGTGCTGGCTTGAGCCATTTAAACATATTCTTTCGTCTCCTTTTCTCACTTCTGAGAGAGACGCTGTCCATTCCATATCTCGATTATTCCGCTATTTGATATATTTTGGTTTGTTCTTCTAACAGGCTGTCCTTCTATTTCTTGCTCATTCTTCGCAAACATCGTTGGTACGCCAAACGAAACTTTTTCTAAAATGTGACCCGCTTCTTCTGATAAACAATAATCAATAAATAAATCCGCAATAATACCATTCGGTGCACGTTTTAGTTTCGAGATCGCATTAACGGATAATCCTGTTTGCTCAGGTACAATACTTACAATTGGAAAGCCTTGTTTTTGAAGCATTCTTTGATCTCCTATAAAATTGATGCCTATCATATGCTCACCGCTTGCAACTAGTTCCACTGGTATATAACCATTCACCGTTACTTCACCAACTTGACCCGCAAGGTTCTTAACATATTCCTTCGCTTCCACTTCACCTACAGTATCAATAAGTGATTGAAAAAACGTATATGCTGTTCCTGATACATTTGGATCTGGAAGCACAATCTTTCCCTTATACAATGGATTTAATAAATCTTGCCACCTTGATGGATAAGGAAGTCCGAGCGGTGCTATTTCTTCATTCCACCGCTCTTTATTAATTGCAATTGCCAGTTTCTCCACTTCATAACCGTACCAATAACCGTCTTTATCTTTAACAGTTTTTGAAATACGGTTCGCGTGCTGACTCGTAACAGGAATAGATAGACTTTTTTGTTTCATCATTTGATGCGCGTCTACCGTACCACCAATAATAATATCCGCTTTCGGATTTCCAGCTTCCTCTTCTACCCTCCGAAGAAGCTCCTCTGTCGAAAGACGAATAAATTCATACGTACAGCCGCGTGGTTTACAAAATGACGAAAGCAAAGCTTCGCCAACTTCCTCACGAGCTGCTACATACGCAACAAGATGACGATCATCCAAAATAGGGAGACCATTTTTATTATATTTAATAGAGGTTGTATCTCGAGAGCAACTAGACATCGCTCCTCCAATTACTAGCAAAAAAAAGAAAAAGGCTATCTTTCTCATGACACATTCTCCTTTACAAATAAATTTGCGAGGGAGCTTTTCATATACATGACATTCCCATTGTTATCCCCGAGATATTGCACAACAAAGTACGACGGATACACAGAAATAGTAAGAATGTCTTCTCGCTCATTCTTTATACGCTTCCCTGTTTTATAAGCGGTAATATAAGCGATCGGTTCATTCTGTGATTGTAATAATTTCTGTATCTCTCCGTAATCTGTAATTTGCTTTGCGTACCGAATCGAATCGAGTATGTGCGTAACATTCATCGCACGTTCTACATCACCTTGGCGTACTATGACATCCTGTGCTGATGCAAAAAAGTCACGAATACGTTCTGGTGTGTAATACAGGCTTAACAAATACGTTTGAAATGCTGAAATCATTGGATCCGTACCATTCTTTCCGTACATATCAGCCCCGTACTGGAACAAGTCACCTACTGCAAAAGTACGTTTATGTCCATTCAAGTACGTTACTTCTCCAGTAAATACTTGTTCTTGATTCTTAGCTTCTCTCGGTTCTATTTGAATTCGGTCAAAGAATGAAACAATCGTATGCAAACGAACTTCATCCGTTATAACAATTTCTCCCCACTTTTCATGCCTAACCTTCATTTCGGTAGGCAGGGATTCATTCACTCTTTGTAAAACAGTTTGTTTGTCATCCACTATTGTAATTTGATTATATATTTGCTTCTCTATCACATAAAACAAAATAAGAGAAAAGATTATACAAAGGACAAACATAAGAATTTGAAATGATAGCCTTTTCATTTCTGCCTACCTCCAAGATAAAAAAACGTTGTTTCGAAAATACCGCATAATT
Organism: Bacillus sp. F9_6S_D1_P_5; assembly: GCF_054823925.1. Classification (NCBI taxonomy): domain Bacteria; kingdom Bacillati; phylum Bacillota; class Bacilli; order Caryophanales; family Bacillaceae; genus Bacillus; species Bacillus sp. F9_6S_D1_P_5. The sequence continues at coordinate 209,795 of NZ_JBTREW010000005.1, forward strand.
GTTTCATAAATGTATCATTTAACCGCTTTCAAGTTTTTTATGTCTTCCATCCGTCTCGGAAGCAAAAATGTAATAAATATTGTAGTACCAATCTCTTCACTACTCTCAATTCGCATACTTCCGCCCTGCTTATTCATAATCTCCTGACAAATATACAAACCGTAACCATTCCCGTAACTAGAAGGAAGTACCTTCCCTTCTGGCGATTCATTCCACTCTGCAAGCACACCTTCATCTATACCAATGCCGTCATCATGAACAAAAACCTTTGCCTCACGTTCATTTACAATTACATTCATCCGAATTTGCGTAGCATCGCTATATTTTATCGCATTATCCAGCACGTTTAAGAAGATCTGTTTCGTCTTATCGAAATCCGCAACAACATGTACATCTGTTAACTCATTTATCACTTCAATCTCGAATTTCTGCAAGCGAGGTTTCACAATTGAAACTGCTTCTTCAGCTAATTCCTTTATATTCACAACTGTAGGTGACACTTCAAACGTACTCGTCCCGTACTTTGAAGACTTAAGCAATTCCTCTACAAGTGATAATAAACGCTCACTTTCTACAGATACATAACGTAGGCTCTCCTGTATATCTTCCTTCGCCTTTAACTTCGGAATTAAATCCACATAGCCAATAATCGCCGTTAGCGGTGTTTTTAGCTCATGCGTAATACGGTCTAAGAAATCTTTCTGCTTCTCTTTCTCCTCTTTCAATTGCTTAATATGCAATTCAATTCCATCGGCCATCGCATTAAAAGATGCTGAAAGCTGAGCAATTTCTACATATTCATTTAGCTCAATCTTACTTTTATAATCACCATTCGCAAGCCGCTTTGCCATTTGTCTTAACTGGTCAATCGGCTTATGAAGAGACTTTGCCAAACGGATTGCAAAGAAAATCCCCGCAGCTACTAAACAAAGAGACGTCATTAAGAACGTCCAACCCACATTTGTTAACACTTCCTTCTCACCCGTTAACTCATTTATAAAGCGAACACTACCAATGACATCGTTTCCATAATAAACTGGGCTTGAAAACAAAAGAATTGGAGCTGGGTCCCCCTCTTCAAAAACATAAGATTTCTTCCCCTTCAAAGAGCTCTCAATATCAATATTCCGGTGAAGAAGCGCTCCCTTTTGCGTATCCGCAACAACATCTCCATTCTTCCCGATCATCTGTACACGGACATCCATGCGCTTCGCTAAATACGAAGCAATTAAAAGTGAATTCGGACCGAGCGTCTCAACCTCTGCTTCCTTCTCTAAATAATTCATCGTATAAATCTGTGCTTCTACACTTAACTTTTCCAAAGAATTTGCCGCGTTATGATACATATTCTTTTCTAACGTAATATAAACAACTGCGTACAACAGAACAAAAATCGGGATTAACAGTCCAACTATTCCAAACACCATATTTCTTTTTAAAGACATACCATCACCACTTAACAATCCAGTTTATAGCCAACGCCATAAATTGTCTTAATATATTCCCCGCTATTCCCTAGCTTCTTCCGCAGTCTTTGCACCATAATATCAACCGCTCTCGTATTTCCGATATACTCAAATCCCCATACTTTCTCAAGTAACTCATCTCTCATAAATACACGCTGCGGATTCGAAACAAACAACTGACATAAATTAAACTCTCGGTACGTTAACTGAATTTCTTCTCCACTAACATGCACTTTTCTTTCCTTAGGACAGATCGTTATCTCTCCCGCTCCGATTACTTCATGACTTACCGTTACCTCTTTCTTCTTCACACGCCGCGTCATATTCTTAACCCGAAGAATAAGCTCCGCATAATTAAATGGCTTCGTCACATAATCATCTGCACCAAGCTGCAAGCCAAGCAATTTATCATTCATCTGACTCTTCGCAGTTAACATGAGTACCGGAATATCCCTATTCTTCTCGCGGAACAAACGAAGCAACTCATACCCATCTGTATCTGGAAGCATAACATCCAAAATTAATACATCCGGCGCTTCATTCCATTTCTTTAAAGCTTCTCTCCCGTCAGCCGCCGTGAGCACTTCATACCCTTCCATCTCAAGCTGCATCCGAATCAAATTACGAATACTCGATTCATCATCAACTACAAGTATTTTCATGATTCTCCTCCTTCCATCCGAGATTATAGTACAGTTTAGTATAGCAAAAATCTTATAAAAAAAGAGAGGGTATTGTCGAACATATGTTGAACGACAATACCCCTCTTTCACTTATTATATTTTATTTATCATACCCATTAGGTTTCTTCTGATGCCAATTCCAAGCATGCTCAATGATTGTCTTCACATTTACATACTGAGGATCCCATCCTAACTTCTCTTTCGCTTTCTGAGAAGAAGCAACTAAACGTGCTGGATCTCCCGCACGGCGCGGTGCTACCTCAGCAGGAATTTCATGATTTGTAACTTCACGAACTGCATCAACGATTTCTTTAACGCTGAAACCATTACCATTTCCTAAGTTATAGAAATCACTCTCTCCGCCGTTCTGTAGGTCTTTAAGCCCTAGGAAGTGAGCGGCCACTAAATCTTCAACATGAATATAATCACGGATACAAGTACCATCTGGTGTATTATAGTCATCACCAAACATCATAATCTTCTCACGCTGACCTAACGCCACTTGCAGCACAAGAGGAATTAAATGCGTCTCTGGACGGTGATCTTCTCCAATAATACCATTTGGCGTTGCACCAGCCACATTAAAGTATCTGAATATCTTATAACGTAAATTAGAAGCTTGGCTATACCAATGAAGCATCTTCTCGATCGCTAACTTCGTTTCTCCATATGTATTCGTTGGATTTGTCATCGTTTCCTCAGTAATAAGGTCTACATCTACCTCACCATACGTTGCCGCAGTAGAAGAGAAAATAAACTTATCTACCTTAAACTCATCCATTACCTCTAATAAACAAAGTGCACCATACACATTGTTATTATAATATTGAAGAGGCTTCTCCATACTAACTCCAACTAAAGAATCAGCTGCGAAATGCATAACAGCCTCAATATTTTCTTGTGTAAAAACATCTCTTAAAAACGCTTTATCACGAAGGTCTCCATTATAAAACTTCGCGCCTTCTGTAATCGCATCCTCATGACCAGTTTGTAAGTTATCTACTACTACAACAGATAAACCTTCGTCTACTAATTTTTTCACAGCGTGAGAACCGATATAACCAGCTCCGCCGCAGATTAGAATTGAATTCATTGTCTTCCTCCTACATATATTAGGATTTCTTACTCACTTACTTATTATAAAAGGTATACGATTGCTCGTATACCTTTTGTGTACCTTTATTACTTAGCAACGAAATAATCCGTTACATATTGTGCCCAAATTTCGTGGCCTTTAGCACTTGGGAAACCGAATTCCTCTGTTAAATACGGCAAGATAGCCTTCGTTGATGCATCAGGCCATGCTCCCCAATGATCCACATATGTATAACCGTTTTGCGTCGCAAATTGTTTTAACGCTTCAATTGCCTTCGGATAATTCTTCGCACCATACACTGGGTTTGGTGGTTGAATCATAATCGTAGCACCCTTTGCACTAGTAGAAAGTGCTTGTACAAATTTCTGCGTACTCGGAACTGAGTTTCCATTACCAGTTTTACCATTGTCAGTAATAAATGGTGGTTCGAATAAAATCACATCTGGATTTTCTTTCGCAATCTCTTTATCACGCTTATTTGCGATTAACTCGTCTGTGCTTTCACCCTTATATTCCTTTACCGTCACATTCCATAAACCTTTACCATAAGCACTTTCTAAATTAGCCGTTAACTTAGCTGCCCAAGCATCTTTTTCAGATGAAGAAGCTTCATCACCAACAATAACAAGATTTACTTCCTTCTTATCCTCAGCAGCTTTCTTTAACTTCTCTTTCACTTCATCTGGTAAATTCTTCGCATATGCTTCATTAAAAGATGACTTCGCATCTTGTTTTTTCTCTGATTTCTTCGCTCCACTATCTTTCACTTCAGACTTCGTTTTCGTTACTTCACTCGTCTGCCCTGTCGCATTCGCAATCTTCTTATTCCAGTATAATTTACCGCTCACAACCGAAGCGACAAACAATACAAAAATAACTAGGACAAGTACTGCTTTCTTATTCATCGATTCACCTCATCTATTAATCTCACAATATATAATACTAATATAAATTCATGCAAAAATAAACCCAACTCCTACCAAAGGAGTTGGGTTATTACATATTACTTCGTCACTTCAAGATGCGCTCTTAACTTATTCGTAACATCTTGTTTCGCTGCATCTGGAACATAGTAGTACCAAATACCATCAGCGGCTTTGTGGCCGTCACCTGGGATTTGGATTTCTTCACTGTTCTCCATGCAATCTTTATAGTTCTTTTGAATATCAAACATTTGATCTTGAGTTAAACTTGTTTTAACGTTTTTCTCAATCGCTTTTAACACATCACCGTAACTTGCTAGAGAAGATACGCTTGCACCTTTTTTAATTACAGCTTGAATGACTTGGCGTTGGCGCATTTGGCGACCGAAGTCACCGCGTGGATCTTCATAACGCATACGAGTATATTTTAGTGCTGTTTCACCATTTAAATGGATATTACCTTTAGCAAAATGTTGATCCCTCGATGTAAACTCCAAATCGTTATTTACATCGACACCTCCAACAGCATCTACAATATCCTTGAATCCAGCCATATTTACTTCAATGTAATGATCGACTGGTACATTTAGAAAATTCTCTACTGTTTTTACAGTCATATCAATGCCACCGAAAGCATAAGCGTGGTTGATTTTATCCTTTTTCCCTTTACCAACAATTTCTGTATAAGAATCACGTGGGATACTTGTAATTTTCATAGATTTTGTTTTTGGATTTAAAGTAAATAACATAAGTGAATCTGATCTACCTGTTCCGTTATCTTCTTGGTCTACACCCATTAATAAAATAGATATAGGTTTATTATCCGAAATATTTACTTCCTTATCTCGTTTATCCGACTTATCACGCTCTAAAGGCTTATGTACTGTATTTAACGCATTGGACACATTAGAGTATACAGTATATGCATATACACCACCAGCAATAACAAGAACGCCAATGATACCTAGAATCCAGAATAGAATCTTTTTCTTCATCATTTTTCCTTCTTTCGGGTAACAATTTCAACATTATAAATTTCATTCCATATAATACTATACGGATATATACATAACTTGTAAATGACTTGTAAACTAAATGCCACCCTAATATTTCTTTAATAGAGGGCATACATGTTTATATATCAAGAATTTAAAAACAAATTCTCATAATCATTCACTATTTTCTCCCACGAATATTCATGAATAATTCGATCTTTAGCTTTGTTACTTAACTTATCAATTTCATCTTCAGAATAGGCCTCTACTTCTTGAATTAAATTTGCTAAAGCACCTTCTTCTTTAGAGAAATACACCGCACCTTCTTCGCCAACCTCTTTATTGAATACTACATCCAAAAGCAGATTTAACTCCGTAGACGCTAACGCCTCTAATAATGATGGGTTTGTTCCACCCACCTCATGCCCATGGAAATAAGCAAATGCATCTTCACGGATTTTTCTTAACAAATCTTGGTCATATACAGTACCAACGAATTTAATACGTGGATCTTTATTAAACTTCGTTTTTGCTAATAATTGTTGATAAAATTGATTTTCTTCAACATTAGAAATAATAACAAAATCCTTTTTAGAATTAGATTTCATAAACTCACGAACCATTAATTCATAGTTATTCTCTGGAACAAAACGACCAACTACTAAATAATATTCACCCGCAGCTACATCATGTTTCTTATACCATTCAATTAATGTGCTGTCATCTTCTTTTAAAGAAGATGTTGTAACATCCGCACCATAAGCAATAAATGTTGTCTTTGGTTCATGCTTTTTATAATCCTCTTGAATATAAGACTCAATACCTTTAGAATCACATACCAGTAAATCAGCATGCTTGACCATTAGATTTTCAGATATTTTCCAATAAGCTCTAATAGCTGGACTCCATTTACTTCTTTTCCATTCATGTCCATCTGGATTTACAAAAACTTGAACACCCATTTTTTCTAATTTCCTTTTATAGAAAGAGAAAAATGGACCAATACGACATGCGAGTATATATACAATACAGTTTTTAAGATCATTTTTTTTAATATAACTAATACACTCTCTTAAACTCAATATATCATATGCTACAGCTTTCGCACTCCCAATTTCAGGTGTCTTCACATTGAAGCATCTCGCCTTGTTATGCTGAAATTCTTCATTGTTATCCGCTAAGCAAGATACATGATACTGAATATCTTCATTTTGCCTACGTTCTGTTAAATACTCTACAAATGTTTCAAATCCCCCATACTTAGCTGGGATTCCTTTCGATCCAATAATAAATACGTGTTTCATCTATTCTTCCCCCGCTCTTACCTCTTGATACAGGTTTATTATTTCTTTAGTATGTTGCTCCATTAAATGAGGAAAGTCCAATTTCAATAAATTTTCATTTATATAATCTAATAATGAAGTGTCGTCAAGAATCATCGATAATTTATCAATAAAATCATGCTTATTTACTTTATATATAAAGCCAGTTTCTCCATCTTGTATTAAGTCCTTGAAACCAACATATTCAGAGACCATGACTGGAACGCCATACGATTTCGCTTCTAATCCAATAAATCCAAAGGTTTCCTTACAAACACTAGGGATAATTAGTAAATCAACTTCACTAAAAATATCTTTTAATTGACTATAACTATATCGGCCATAAAAGGTGAAATATTCCGGATTATAAATGTCTGGATCATTTACAAAGTCGCCATAAACCCCTAAGTGCCAATTAGTATATCCCTTTTCCTTTAAAGAATCCAATTTATCTTTCAAAGAATAAAAACCTTTATAAGTATCTATAGGCCCTAAATACCCTAATTTAACTACTGAACTGTCTCTTTTTTTAACACGACGCTCTTGACGATAATCAGAAATATCTTGATGGCTAATAGAAACTATCTTTCCGCTCACATTAAGATATTTTTCAAACTGCTCTTTTGCTATAGAACTATTGAAATGGAAGTAATCTATCAATTTGAATATTGTTAAATAATAGTCGCGTAATTCTATATAATGCGTCGCTAAATTCACATCTACTTCTTCGATTTCTCGTTCTACACTAGTAGCTATAGTATTATTTTTAGTTTGATTCTTTTTAATTTTTCTAAGCGATTTTACGATACTACTATCTTTTAAATAACGATATGGATACGATTGCATCACATGAACCATCGGAAGACTTAATGCATTCACATTACATTCTATACAGCTTCTCCCATCATCAAAATCATTACAAATGTTACCTTTTGAGTCCATCAAATTTACTTTTGGACAAAGACCAAAATAATCATGTGTAGTAAATACAATTTTTATATTTAATTTCTTTGCCGTTTCAAAAAATTCTTTGTGTATCCCCATCAAGGTATGTACATGAATTACCTCTGGTTTTACTTCTATTAAAAATTCCTCATATATCTTATGATCTATTTCCTTCATAAAATGTTCAGGTTGATTAATCCCATTTAATAAAGGAACCGGTAAAGGGTTCACTAATTCATATACCGATATACTTCCATATGGTTTATTCTTCTTAATAGCTGTCCTTTTCGAAAAGGTAAATTTCCCCGGATACAAAAGAAATACTTGATGTTTTTGTCCTTGTGAATGCATTAAATCTACTGAGTATTTTGTTAACCCACCTGTGCGATACGGTGGTAATCCCAGTGAAATATGCAATATTTTCAATTTGTTCTCTCCCTAGTTTCACCACGGGATTATAAATTTCCCATGTTATTATTTATAAAAAAATGAAGGTAATAAAATCTATCACCTTCATCTCAAAATCATTCTATTAAATGATACTTAATATTAATAGCCTCTATTGCTTATAAATTTGTATATTGTTTCGCAAAATAGCTCTTGTATTCACCCGATACAATTGCTTTCCACCATTCTTCATTATCTAAATACCACTGGATTGTTTGAGCAATTCCCGTTTCAAATGTGTAAGTTGGTTTCCAACCTAATTTCTCTAGTTTTGTTGGGTCAATTGCGTAGCGCTTATCGTGACCTAGTCGATCTTGAACAAACTCAATTAGTTCTTCCGATTTGCCAAGTGTACTAATGATCGTTTTTACTACTTCTAAATTTGTACGCTCATTATGCCCACCAACATTATAAACCTCTCCATTTGTACCCTCATGCATAACTAAATCAATGGCAGCACAATGATCAATAACGTGTAACCAGTCGCGAATATTTTTACCGTCACCATATACAGGAACCTTTTCATCATTTAATACACGTGAAATTGTTAATGGAATTAATTTTTCTGGGAAATGGAATGGTCCATAATTGTTTGAGCAGCGTGTAATGTTAATTGGTAAACCGAATGTCTCATGATATGCTCGAACTAATAAGTCAGAAGAAGCTTTACTTGCACTATATGGGCTATTTGGTTGTAAAGGTGTATCTTCTGTAAAGAATGTAGTTGGATCAAAATCTAATTCGCCGTATACTTCATCTGTTGATACGTGAACAAATTTAGTAATGCCATACTCTTTTGCTGCATCTAATAACACTTGTGTCCCTAATACATTTGTGCTAATAAATACTTCAGGTTCAGTAATTGAACGATCGACATGGCTTTCTGCAGCAAAATGAACAACATAGTCGAATTTTTCTTGTTCAAATAGTTGGGTTACCGCTTGACGGTCTACGATATCAACCTTAGCAAATGAATAATTATCTTTATTCTCAATATCTTTATGTTTTGTTAAATCTCCAGCATATGTTAATACATCTAAATTAACGATATGGTACTGAGGATATTTATTTACCATATACTGAACAAAATTACCCCCAATAAATCCTGCGCCACCTGTAACTAATACTTTCTTTTTTTCCAACTTATTTCACCTCTTGTTGTAATTGTGTAATATAATGTTTTGTTGCTTTCTTCCAATCTTGCAATGGCTCAAATCCATTATCAATTAATTTCTGCTTCGACATACGTGAATTTTTAGGACGTACTGCGCGAGTAGGATACTCTTCTGTTGTAATACTATTTACTTTTACATCTTGTCCTGCAATCTCAAAAATTTCTTGTGCAAATTCAGCCCAACTGCAGAAACCTTCATTTGTAGCATGATATGTACCATATTTCTCTGTTACGACCATATCAACTAACAAAAGAGCTAAGTCATATGTGTAAGTTGGTGATCCTATTTGATCTCCCACAACGTTCAGTTCATTACGTGTTTCGCCTAAACGAAGCATTGTTTTAATAAAGTTATTTCCATTAATACCGAACACCCATGAAATACGCACAATAAAGTTGCTATCTATTAGGCTTCTAACTACTTTTTCTCCCTCATACTTTGTTAAACCATAGTATCCAACCGGATTAGGTGCGTCAGTTTCTAAAAATGCATGCGTTCCTTCCCCATCAAATACATAATCCGTACTAATATAAACAAATTTAGCATTTAATTTTTTTGCTGCTGTAGCAAGGTATTTTGTACCTTCTACATTCACATTCCAACAAAGTTCTTTATCATCTTCAGATTTATCAACAGCCGTATATGCTGCACAATGAATAATTGCATCTGGTTTTACTTTATCTACAAATTCATAAACCGCAGCTTCGTTTGTAATATCTAAATCTTCTATTCCAATACCTTGCATTTCTAGTCCTTGCTTCTCTCCACGTTTTACTACGTCATATCCAAGCTGACCATTATAACCGGTTACTAAAATTTTCATTTTTTTACTCCCCGTATACAAAGTTAGTTTCTGCTTCTTTTAATGAAGTTGCTTTTTCATCTTTTTCAGATAGCACTGGTTGAATTTCCATTGGCCACTCAACGCCAATTTCAGCGTCGTTCCAAACAATGCCTCGATCACATTCCGGAGCATATAATTCATCAACTTTATACTGAACCTCAACATCGTCTGTTAATGTCATAAATCCATGTGCAAATCCTTTTGGAACTAATAACTGTTTTTTATTTTCTGCACTTAGCTCAATTCCGAACCATTGACCGTATGTAGGACTTCCCTTACGAATGTCGACCGCTACATCAAAGATTGATCCACGTGTACAACGTACAAGCTTAGTTTGTGCTTTAGGATTTAACTGATAGTGTAAACCACGAAGTGTTCCTTTTGTTGCAGAAAAGGATTGATTGTCTTGTACAAATTGCAGATCAATTCCAGCTTCTTTCATTGCCTTATCGCTATACGTTTCCATAAACCAACCACGATGATCTCCAAATACTTTTGGCTCAATTACTTTTACACCTAATAGATTTGTATCTAAAACTTTCATTACGTTCACTCCAAATTAGTATTTAATGCTACCGTTTGCTACTTTTAATAAATATTGACCATAGCCATTTTTAGAGCACTGATCACCTGATTCAATTAAAGTTTCTTTATTAATCCAACCATTAATAAAGCCAATCTCCTCAAGTGCTGCGATTTTAATTCCTTGATGATCTTCAACTGTTTTTACAAAGTTTGTTGCATCTACAAGACTTTGATGTGTACCTGTATCTAACCATGTGTAACCACGACCTAATAATTCAACTTCTAACTCACCATTATTTAAATATGCTTCATTTATAGATGTAATTTCTAATTCTCCACGTGCCGATGGTTTAACATTTTTCGCAATTTCAACTACACGATTATCATAGAAATATAAACCAGTAATTGCATAGTTTGATTTTGGCTCTTCCGGTTTTTCTTCTACACTCAATACTTTCCCATTCTCATCGAATTCAACTACACCAAAACGCTCTGGATCATGTACATGATAACCAAACACTGTAGCTCCACTTTCTTTCTGAGCTGCACGCTGTAACATTTTGCGCATTCCGCTACCATAATAAATGTTATCCCCTAGCACCATCGCTACAGAATCATCACCAATAAATTCTTCACCAATAATAAATGCTTGTGCTAATCCATCTGGACTTGGTTGTACTTTATATTGAAGAGAAATACCAAATTGAGATCCATCTCCTAACAAAGATTCAAAACGTGGTGTATCCTCTGGTGTTGAAATAATTAAAATTTCACGAATTCCCGCTAACATCAGTGTAGATAGTGGGTAATAAATCATTGGCTTATCGTATATAGGTAACAATTGTTTACTTGTTACCATTGTTAATGGATATAATCTCGTTCCACTTCCACCTGCTAAAATAATGCCTTTCATTCTTTACAGCTCCCATTCTAGTTTTTATAATATATTAAAACTTCAAAATCACTGAGAATTATTCTTAACTTTTAACGCTCCCAAAATTAATTTTTTCTGTGTAAAGTAGGACATTGAAATAAATACTACTCCACCTATAATTACAAGAATAAACAATTCAACTATAGGATATAAATCTAATTTCATTAAAACCTCTTTCAATCCAAGTACTAACAAACACATCACAAAACCATTAAGTGTAAGAATACAGTGATTTTTTAACATCTGCTTCCCACTATCTAATGGGCCAATTTTCCCCTTTAGCTTATTATAGGATAGTACTAATGATATAATTGATGAAAGGACTGGCCCTATGGCTATAGCATAAACTTTAACGAAAGGAATTAAGAGAATAATTAAAATAATATTAATCACTACTACAAATAATGAATTACGTGATGGAGTCCGCGTATCATTTAGACAATAGAAACTCCTATATATATAGTCTCTAACAGTGTTAATGGGAAAAGATAGAAATAAAATTGCACTCATTAAATATACTTGCTTTGTATTTTCCGAACTAAAATTCCCCCGCTCGAAAAGGATTTCTATAATGATATCGCCTACAGCAATAAACCCAAATACAATTGGGATGACTAATAAATTTGTCAAGCTTATATACGTAATCAAAGATTTCTTGGCATTATCAATACTCTCATCAAATTTTCTTGCCAAATTAGGATATAGTATCATGATGATATTTAAGATTATTAAGCTATGGAATATATTCACAACTTGATTTCCATACCCAAAGATTGATACATATCCAGTTCCAAAATAACTAGCAATAAAATTAGAAAACACTAAAGACACTTGAAATGCTGCCGAACTTAATATAATTGGTAAAGTGTTTTTCATTAACAATTTAAAAGTAGGATTTGAGAGCTTTAAGCATAATTTCAATTCAAATGCTATCTTTCTTTGCTTTGTTGCAACATAAATTGCTTCTACAATAAATGAAACCCCTAATACAATTGTTATAGCATGCATATTAGGATTTGCTGAGAAAACAAAATAACTCACACTTACCATACCAGCTAATAAGGTTGCAATTTTAGGATTAATAAAGTCCTCATTTGTCTGTAAAAATGCTGTAGAAATTCCTGTATACACCTTAAATAATTGTGAGATAGCTAAAATTAAAGTTAATTGAAATGTTAATACTTGTATTTCTCTAGCTTGTCCAGGTGTAAACAAACTAATTAACGGATAACCAAGTATAAAAAAGAGTAAGATTAGGGACAAGCTAAATAGCCCTAGTACTGTTATAAATGTATTAATGGATTCTCTTTTCTCTTTAGAATCATCTAAATTTGACAATAACGGTATCAAAATAGTCGTAACAGCCGCTGAAACAATTCCCATAGTACTAACAGTAAGTACATTGGCTAAATTATAAGAATCCATTTCAGCGCTAACACCAAAATGATTTGCCATTAGCATATTTCTAACCATCATTAAAAGCTGCGTTATTATTGTTATAAGCGCTAATACTGAAAAAGATTTAACCAACTTCATAAATGTTCCACTCATTTTCTCAATAAATTATCTAAATGTAAAAAATGTCCTTGTGCCTTCTTGGCCAATTGAACAATTTCATCTTTTCTATATGCTTCTTCACCTTCAATAAGGTTCTTTTTTACCTCTGCAACATTACCTATCGATATCTCTTCAAGCCTCATATATTCTAAATCTATCCTTAAAAATTTCATTGTATTTAATGTTTTTTCACTATATATCACAGGATAAATAGTTTGACCATTAATTAAAGATATAATTAGCGAATGGAATCTAGCTGTAATCATCGAGTCACATTGAGAGTATTTTTCTAAAAAGGATTTTATATTTCCGTCATAAGAAATAACCTCTACTTCTTTTTGAGCATTATTGTCCAATTTCTTAATTACCTTATTTATAATTTTATAATCACTAATTTCACTAGTATTTTGAAATGCAAAAATTCTTATTTTTTTATTTTCATCTACTAACTCTTTAATCAAATTTACATTAAAATCAATATAGCCTTTTTCATTATTATTTTTAGGCCAATTAATTATTGAAATTCCTAGAATATTAGTTTTTTTACTCTCTCGTTCATAACATTTCTTTGACAAGACAATGTCCGGATGTACGGTAATATTAATGCCTTTATCTTTTATTAAGTCGAAAGAATATTGATCCCTAACCGTCATATGTGTGAGTTTCTTAAAGGTTCTCAAATACTTTTCTTTGTATTCTACCGTTTTATATGGACCAAAATTACATCCTAATACAAATGTAGATTTTCTAAATAATTTAAATATGGAAACTGTTAAATCAAATTTCCTCCATGCTTTCTTCCAATCTTTAGGTTCTTGAAACATTGAACCTCCAATAAATATATAAGCATCATATTTTATAATATTCCGCAAAACTTCCTTGCGGCTTTTATAATTTACACGAGGATGATTAGTAAAAGCCTTACATGCCATTTCATCACATAGCATAAAATCAAAAGTAACATTTTTATATCTATCTACTAAAATATCAAGGAATAAATCATCCCCTAAATTATTATTGAAATATGCATCTACTGCTACTCTCACTCTATTCACACTTCCTTTATATCTCGCTCTAATAAACTTGCTTTTTCTTACGGATTTTATTTTTTAATATCACTACTTTTTTCAATAGTCTTTTTGTTTTAGGGGAATTAATTATATAATTAACATATTTTAAATATGGAGCAATTATAAAAACTGAGATATCCAAATTATCTATATCATCAGCATCATATTTTAAACAATAATTCACAAATTGCTTCATTATCTTCAAATCCCTAATTAAAGATTTAGAATCAACTTCCTTTTTAATCCTTAATAATATGTAAAACTCCCCTAATAACATATTACGGTAATCTATCATTGTATTATTTTCATGAACAAACACATCAGCCCCATAATAATCTGTCTGTGAAAATATATTTACCTTTAATAATGTTTTCACCCAGAAATACCAATCTTCACAATAAGATAACTTTTCAGGATACTGACCTGCTAATTCTTTTTTAAAAATAACTGAGTGAATCGGAAATAAATTTTTCCTTAATAATAACTTGTCCATTTTTTTTCTAGAAAGAGATTTAGCTTGCATTTTCGTTATCAATTGATTTCTCTTCCAGTAATTAGTTCCGCATTGTACCGCATCAATCGCAGAATTTCCTTCCAATAAATGTATTGCTTTTTCAATTTTTTTCGGATCTATTGTATCGTCTGAATCCAAAAATTGAATATACTTTCCTTTAGCTAATTTCAATCCTGTATTTCTTGCTATAGATCTACCTTGATTTTCATAAAAGTTATATTTAATTCTAGAATCTTCAATTGATCTTACTATATTCCCTGTGTTATCACTTGAGCCATCATCTACAACAATTATTTCTATATCCTTATATGTCTGATTTAGGCAAGAATAAATAGTATTTTTTATTGTATTTTCTGAATTATAAGCAGGAATTATAATTGAAACCTTACTCAAATTTAAATTCCCCCCTTTAAAAATTTTTAATATTTTCAACTTGATAAATGGTCCACATAAATAAAAAGTCCCTAAAATTAAAGGGGCTTTTTATTTATAGACAGATTCTTTTCAGTCAAAAATTATAGTTTTTCAATCAATCTTAGTATTTTCTGTTTCCGTTGTACTATTGTTTTTCACAAAAAGTGCTACAAATAAAATTAAAATTGCTACCATAAACATTGTGTAATGATCTCTAAATGGTTGCGTTATGAAAGATAGAAAAGCAAATATAACGATGAAAGTTATATATAAGCTAACTGCTTGAATATCAAATTTCCGCTTTAAAGCCCCAACTGCAACTAAGGCATACACATTTAAATTAACTAAATAATACCAAATACCACCTTGAATTAACATTAACGAAAAACTATTTATGCCTAAATTTTTATGAATCATTTGGGTTTTAAAATCAATATTATTTATCCCCAATCCTAAGCCATCCGCATGATAGTATTTAAATGCTAGATAATTCAAATAGGCACGTTCATTATGGGTATTCAGAGCAGCATTTGTATCAAAATCTAAAGCTACTTCAATTAAACTATCTACCTGTTCCTTTACTATGTCTATATACTCATACATTATAAACCCAATTATAACGCCTATGCCACCTAGAAAAAGTAATTTAACAACAGCCTTGACAGTGATTTTATTACATAAAAATACATATCCTAAAATTACTGCTATAAATAAAATTGCAGTTGGAATAAACGCCTTATTTTCATTAAAATATGATAAAAGTAACATAATCGGAACCTCTAGTACAAACATAAAAAACCATTTTTTATTCCGAGTTATCAAGTAAAATAATAAGTTACCTATTAACAAGCTTACCCAAAAAACATTTAAAATCCCTGTTCCAAATGGTCCCATAAATCCTGTCATATGATCAAAATTGTACATTCCCCATGATAGGAAACGCCCCATCATAAAGTTTTCAGTTAAAAATTGTATCACTATAATAGGAGTGTTTATCCAAAAATAAACATTCAAAAATCGCATCACTTTTCTGGATGTTTGTAAAAGAATATCAAAAGAATATCTCTGATTTAAATATGAAAAATATATTATTAATGTGATTGGCATAAGGGCCATTATAATATTATCAGAAAAGACTTTACCCGCCCCATATTCCATCACATTTAAAGACACACAGAAAATAAACATACACACTGATATAAAATACCAAAGGTACATCCCTAAACTTTTCTTACTAATTTGTACAAGATTAACAAAAACATAGATCAACAGAAATATATCTAATATATACCATTGTTCGTAGAAGACCTTAATATACCTTAAAAAGAATACTCCTATAAGAAGCATGAAAATGATGTACTGATCTGCTTTTTTCATTCTCCAAACCTTTCAAAATTAATTATTCATTTCGTCCTGAATTTTACTACATATATTCTTCACTTTTTTATCAAAGAATAAAAACCTCTTCACATTAAAAGGGTGAATCCAGTGCTTTTTATAAAGTTTTTTCTTATTTTGAGCAATTAGATTTGCTTTTTCACCCTTAAAAGATGTACTACCATAATGAAAAATAAATGTATCATCCGCTAAAACATTTTTATAACCACGCTTGATTACTCGACATGAAAAATCTTCTTCTTCTCCATACCCCATTCCAAAAGAATCATCATCAAAGAAACCAACCTCATTAATTATACTTCTTTTAATATACATTGCATGTCCTACAGCTGTAGGTAGAGTTGGATAAACCCTTTTTGAGACTCTCTCCACTAAATTAGCAAATTCTTCAATTGTATACCCTTCAGGTAATTTATTATCTTGGTTAAAATACGGAACCGAAGCAATCGTACCATTATTAGTTAACGCTGTCACTGTACCAACTTTTTGATTTGAATATGCAGCATTATACATTTTATCAATCCAATTTTCTGTAACAACAGTATCAGAATTTAATAAAATCACATCATTCTCAGATAATTTCATTCCTCTATTGACAGTCTTAACAAAACCTAAATTATTCTCATTACTTAAAATCGTAACACGTCTATCATCAATACTATTTAACAATTCAAAAATATGCTCATTTGGTGACTTATCATTTATAAAAATAAAATGATGCTCTACTAAATTTTTAGATTTTAATAACGATTCAACGCACTCTCTTGTTTCTTCGTACCCATTATAAACAGGTATAATTACATCTATCATTTTACACTCCTAAATTATGCTCTGACTTCTAGACTACTTTTTTCACTAGCTTTCATTATTTATATATGCATAAAGATTTTCTATCTTTAAATTTATATATTCACGCTCTTTTCTAAAATAAAGAGAACTAAGAATTTTAATATGCTTCCTTACTACAAAATACTTCTTTCACTGTCTTGAAAATAATAATAATATCAAATAGGATCGATCTTTTTTTTATATATTGTAAATCTAATTGTACCATTTCTTTAAATCCAAGGTTATTTCTACCACTTACTTGCCATAGTCCCGTACAGCCTGGAATTACTAGCAATCTTTGCTTATCATATGCTGTATATTCCTTTACCTCTCTTGGTAAAGGCGGCCTTGGACCTACAAGACTCATTTCACCTTTTAAAACATTAATTAGCTGAGGTAGTTCGTCTAGACTTGTTTTCCTAATAAACTTTCCAATTTTTGTTATTCTCGGATCCTCTTTCATTTTAAACATAGCACCGTTCACTTCATTATATTGCAGTAAATCTTTAAGCCTTTCTTCCGCATCTGCAACCATAGAGCGAAATTTATACATATGGAACTCTTTTCCATCTTTACCTACACGAATTTGCTTAAAAAGTACTGTTCCATTTGGATCCTCATATTTAATGATTAACGCTATAATTAAAAAAAGTGGTGATAATATAATCAAACCACATAATGCCCCTATAAAATCCATGCAACGCTTAGCAAACAAATACCCTTTACGAGCATTCACCGCTTCCCAATCTATTTTTTTCTCATTTACCTCTGTGACATCCCCATCAGATAATTTTACCAAGGTCAAAACTCTTCCACCCCACTTTTATATATGTATATTTTCTTTTTCAACAAGCCCACTCATATATTTCATTAATTCATCTTTCAAATCTTCATTCTGAAGTGCCATTTCAATCGTTGTCTTAATAAACCCAAACTTCTCTCCAACATCATAACGAATACCTTCAAAATCATAAGCAAACACTCGTTGAATTTCATTTAACCGTTGAATTGCATCCGTTAACTGAATCTCTCCACCTGCACCTGTTTGTTGATCTTCAAGAAACATAAAAATTTCTGGCGTTAATACGTAACGACCCATTATCGCTAAATTAGATGGTGCTGTACCTTGTTTTGGTTTTTCAACAAATTGACGCACTTGATAACGACGTTCATTTTGTTCAATCGGATCGATAATGCCGTAACGATGTGTTTCATTTTCGGGCACTGTTTGTACACCAATAACTGAAGATTGTGTTTCTTCATATTGATCCATTAATTGACGTAAACACGGCGTTTCTGCTTGTACAATATCATCACCAAGTAATACTGCAAACGGCTCATTGCCAATAAATTTACGTGCACACCATACCGCATGTCCTAAACCTTTTGGTTCTTTTTGTCTTATGTAATGAATATTAATTTTTGATGATGCTTGTACTTTTTCAAGCACTTCCAATTTTCCTTTTTCTAGTAAGTTTTGTTCTAACTCAAAAGAATGATCAAAATGATCTTCAATCGCACGTTTTCCTTTTCCAGTGACAATAATAATGTCTTCGATTCCAGATTCTATTGCTTCTTCTACTATGTATTGAATTGTCGGTTTATCGACGATTGGTAACATTTCTTTCGGCATCGCTTTCGTTGCTGGTAAAAATCTCGTTCCCAGACCAGCAGCTGGAATAATTGCCTTTTTTACTTTTTTCAATTATAGCCCTCCACATCTTTTTATCTATATGTAACAATAACAAAAACCCTACCTATGAAGTCATGTTTATAACTCCATAGGTAGAGTTTCTATTACAAATAAATTATGGGCATCTAACCCATCCTCACGTCATACTCCCGACGACAAGCGTCTAAGGTAGGTTCGAAATAAAAATTTCTACCCACAGCACGACCGAGTGCCTCCGTTGATAACGGTTAGGAGACATCACCAGGTTCTTTATTTAAAAAATACCGAACAATTTTTTACGACGAATTTGTTCTGGATCTTCTTTATAAATTGCTTTCCCACTAATTATTAAATACGGATTCTCTCTTAAATCATTCATAACACTTGCGCCGAATTCTTTCTCAATTAGGTCATAGCTTTCTGCTAGATGAAATCCTCTTGATGTCGTGTTATGTGCATCTGATGCGATCATATGGGTTAAATTATGCTCTACAAGTTGTAGTGAAAACTTTTTAATTTTCTTACCGAATTTTCCTAGTAAGCTGCCTGCTGTTACTTGTGTAAGTGCACCCTTATTAACAAGGTTATATAACTTATCTGGCCTCTCGATTAACTCGGCATTACGTTCCGGATGAACGATATTTGGAATCATTCCTTTTACACGTAGTTCATAAAATAGTTGTTCTGCATAACGAGGTACATGATTAGATGGAAATTCAATGAATATGTACTTGTTTGTTTCATTTAAAGTAACGATTTTACCAGCTTCATAGTCTTCTAATAAATCACCATATAACCTGACTTCTTGTCCTGGTAAAATGGTAAGTGGAATATTATGTTGTTGCAGTTCATCATTTAGTTGTTTTACTTGATGAATAATTGAGGTACGTTCATTTATATATTTTCCATTTTGATGGTGTGGTGTTGCGACAATTGTATGAACACCTTCCTCTATTGCCTTTTGCGCCATCACTAAACTATCTGTTACTGTCTGTGCACCGTCATCGATACCAGGTAAAATGTGACAATGTAAATCTATCATTTGTTTCATCCTCCCTCTCTCATATAAATCTTTTTTCCCTTGAATATGAGAAATCTCATATTCAAGGGAAAAAAGGAGATATGTTCTTCCCATATCTCACTCTTTCAATTAATTTGCACCGTAGTAATAATATAAGCCCTGCTCACGTTCACGATCATTCAGAACAACGCCTAACAGTTTACCTTTTGCTGATTCTAATAAACCTTTTGCTTTTACTGCTGATTCTTTCTCTGTCGATTCACTACGAACAACTAGAATAGAAGCATCACATACATTTGCCATAATTTGCGCATCTGTAACAGCTAAAATTGGTGGTAGATCAAAAATAACCAAATCATACATACTGTATGCTTGCGCAAGAAGTTCTTGCATTGATTTTGAGCCTAACAATTCCGCTGGATTCGGCGGGATTGGACCACAAGCTAAAAAGTGTAAATTATCAACTGATGTCGTTTGTACACATTTTTCTAAACGTTCACTATGTGTTAATACGTTCGTTAGCCCGAAAATATTATCGACTTGAAACATTTGATGCATCGCTGGTTTACGCATATCCGCATCAATTAATAATACTTTCTTGCCTTGTTGGGCAAATACAACTGCCATATTCGCTGTCGTTGTCGTTTTCCCTTCACTCGGATTTGCAGACGTAACCATTAATGAATGTAAATTTGTATCAACAGCTGCAAATTCGATATTTGTTCGAATATTACGATACTGTTCTGAAATTGGTGATTTCGGTTGTTGATGAGCAATTAATTGACGACGTTGGCGATGATTTTTTTTCTTTTTAAATAAATTAAGAGCCAATTGTTTGTCCCCTCACTTTTCTTGATGATGGAGCATGTGATTTCACACTTGTTGTTTCTTCATCCATACGAGCTACAATACCTAACACTGGTAATCCAAGTAAGTTCTCTACATCTTCTTCTTTTTTTACTGTGTTGTCTAAGTACTCTATTAGGAATGCAAGACCAACTGAAGCCATTAAACCAAAAGCAAAAGCAATTATTACATTTAACATTGGATTCGGTTTAATTGGTGATTGTTTCTCCACAATTTCTGCTTTTGATAATACTGTTACATTATCTACACTCATAATCTTTGCAACTTCACTTTTAAAGACTTCTGCTGTTGTATTTGCAATATCACGAGCTAACTTCGGATCTTTATCTTGTGTAGTTACTGATACAACCTGTGAATCTTTTTCATTCGTCACTTCAATTTGTTTATTTAATTCTTGCGTCGTTATATTTAAACCTAACTTTTCTTTCACTTGATCTAAAATAACAGGACTCTTAATAATAACCTTATATGTATTGGTCAATTGAATATTTGTTTGCACTTCATTAAACTGAATTGCTGCACCTTCTTGTTTCTTCTGGTTAACAAGAATCTGCGTCGAAGATTGATAGATTGGTGTCATAAAGAAGAAGCTAATGATAGCACTTACAATAGCTGCACCAAAGGCGATTACGAGGATCATTGCTAAACGTTTTTTTAAAATATGAAATAACTCTTTCAAACTAATTGTTTCTTCCATAAGTTCCTCCAACTTTCTAAAATTTGCACATAACAAAAATTATAACATATAATCTTACATTTTTTTATTTTAGTAATATCTATGTACGATTGTTATTTAAAAACATATATAATCTTACAAAATAATCTTAAATATGACAACACATTCCATCAATTTGCCAAAAATTCCATTATATCATATTTTTCGTATAATACGATACTAAATTTAAAAACAATTCAAAAAAGCTAGTAAAAAAATTACTAGCTTTTTTGAATTACTATTTCATACATTATTTTCTAATAATATCCATATTGTTCCTGTTCTTCTCTTTTATCGTTTAATATAACTCCAAGTAGCTTTCCGGATGCTTTATCTAATATTTGTTTCGCTTTTATTAGTTTATCTTTTTCTGTTTTTTCACTACGTGCTACTAATACAACTCCATCACATTTATTAGCGAGTATTTGTGCATCTGTAACGGCCAATACAGGTGGTGTATCAATCAGAACGATATCAAACATGTTATATGCCTCTAGAAGTAATTCGTCCATTTTACGATAACCTAGTAATTCTGCTGGGTTTGGTGGGATTGGACCCGCTGACATAACATATACGTTTTCTATGTCTGTTTTTTGAATACATTGCACAAATGATGCTTGTCCTGATAATAGATTCGTTAATCCATTTGGATTGTGTGCAGCGAATAAATTTTGCAATGTTGGCTTACGTAAGTCAGCTCCAATTAACAATACTTTTTTCCTTTGTTGTCCAAAAACAACTGCTAGATTAGAAATAGTCGTTGTTTTCCCATCACCTGGGTCTGCTGAAGTGACAATGATAGAACGAATATGGTTATCTACAGATGTAAATTCAATATTTGTACGGATATTACGGTATTGTTCCGCAATACGTGATTTAGGCTCTTTATTTGTAATTAATTGTCTTAATGGCTTTCTTTTCTTTCTCCCGAACATGTTATAGTCTCCTTTTTCAGAATACGTCATTTTCCCCTTTTTCTCTTTTATGCTCGATATGCTACGCCAATTTTTCATTTACTTCTACCGTTAAATTTCTCCATTACTTTCCTCTACAATTTATCATAACGAATCAGAATAACCTTTGTCCTACCTTACACCTTATATAATGTGACAACGACTTCTCTATTTTTATCGCGCTATCATTTATCTTAATTTCAAGATATTTATAGCGTCATTATATACGAACTTCCATTCATTTACAATTAAAATTCTGATTAATCTGTATTTTATGTTTCGAACAAAAAATACATGAATTAAAAAAATTCTTCCGCCTACGCAGAAGAATTTTTTTAATTCACACCTATTCTTTTTTATCACCAATCGCAAATGTAATTTCAGCTTCACATGCAACTTCACCATCTACTGTTGCAATTGCTTTTCCTTTTCCGATTGGACCACGTACACGTGTCATTTCTACTTCTAGACGAAGTTGATCTCCTGGACGTACTTGTTTTTTGAAACGACAATTGTCGATACCTGCGAAGAAAGCAAGTCTTCCGCGGTTTTCTTCTTTCTTTAATACAGCAACTGCTCCAACTTGCGCTAATGCTTCTACAATAAGTACACCGGGCATAACTGCATAGTCAGGGAAGTGCCCGTTAAAGAATTCTTCGTTTGCAGATACATTTTTAATTCCAACCGCTCGTTTCCCTTCATCTACTTCTAATATTTTATCAACAAGTAAAAATGGATAGCGGTGAGGAATGATTTCTTTAATTTGTTCTATATTTAGCATGTAACAATCGCCCCTTTTGTAATATTGGTCTTACCACTTGGACATATTGTTTATTATCCCATTTTGTTTATTGTTTGTCATTATAAAGTGAAACTTTACTTCCTATTTATAAAAAAATGCATACACTCTATTCTCTTAAAATAGCTGCCTATACTTGCAACTGACACGGAGGTAGAAAAGAGTGTATGCCCAGATTAGGGAAAGGCAATATGTATTTGAACATGATTTGCCTTAATGTCGTATTCGACTCATTATATTATAAACGTTTTCAAATAAGGAAATATTAAATTTAACCATATATATGAATATTTTACCTGTTTTCTTCATTTTTCTTTATTTTCCTTCTATTTTCTCAATAAATCAAAATGAAATAAAAAAATAAAAGAATAAAAAAACAAAAAGAACTACGGTTCACACCGTAGTTCTTCTCATCTGCTCTGCTATTTGTGAGCTAATAATAAGCGGGGAATCCCCACTTATTAAGGTTTCACTTTATCGTAAAGCACGACGTGGTAATTTATCGATATTCTCTAACATAATACCTGTACCAACTGCAACGCAGTGCATTGGGTTTTCAGCAATTAATACTGGTACTTTTAGTTCTTCTGCTAGAAGCATGTCGATACCGTGTAGTAAAGCTCCACCGCCTGTTAGAATAACACCGCGGTCGATGATGTCCGCAGATAATTCTGGTGGTGTGCGCTCTAGTACGCCTTTTGCAGCTTGTACAATAACAGCGGCATTTTCTTTTAATGCTTCTGTAATTTCTTCAGAGCATACTGTAATTGTGCGTGGTAAACCTGTTACCATGTCACGTCCGCGAATTTCAAGTTCTTCACTACGTGCACCTGGGAATACTGTACCAACTTTAATTTTAATATCTTCTGAAGTACGTTCTCCGATTAATAGCTTATACTTACGTTTAATGTAGTTTAAGATCTCCATATCAAACTTATCGCCAGCCATTTTGATAGAGGAAGAGGTAACAATATCACCCATAGATAGTACAGCGATATCTGTTGTACCTCCACCAATATCAACAACCATGTTACCGCTTGGTTGGAAGATTTCCATACCAGCACCAACTGCGGCTACTTTTGGTTCTTCTTCTAAAAATACTGTTTTACCACCTGAACGTTCAGCAGCCTCACGAATTGCTTTTTGTTCTACTGATGTGATATTTGTTGGACAACAAATTAAAATGCGAGGTTTTGAAAAGAAGCTCTTTACGTCCAATTTGTTAATGAAATACTTTAACATTGCTTCTGTAATTTCGAAATCTGCGATTACACCATCTTTAAGTGGACGAATTGCTACAATATTACCAGGCGTACGTCCCACCATACTTCTTGCTTCTTCACCTACTGCTAATACTTTACCTGTGTTACGATCAATAGCAACAACAGATGGCTCATTTAATACAATACCCTTACCTTTAACATGGATCAATACGTTAGCCGTACCTAGGTCAATTCCGATATCTCGCGCAAACATTCCCGTTTTTTCCTCCTCGATATTCAAAATCAGGTTACACCCGAATTCTTTTACACCTAATTTCTGATTTTATCATAAATTTAACAGAAACGTAATATTCGCAAAAAGAATTCTTCTGAAAAATATTATCAAATTGAAACGGAATGTTTGCGATCGCATATTTATTGACGTACCGGCTTTTCTACATCTTCTTTTCTATACTTTTGCTTTGTTGCTTCTCCGCCTCTTAAATGACGAATAGACTTATGATAATCAAGAATTTCTTTCACTTCATTTGCGAGCTCTGGATTAATTTCTGGTAGACGTTCCGTTAAATCTTTATGGACTGTACTCTTTGATACCCCAAATTCCTTTGCAATGACACGCACTGTCTTTCTTGTCTCCACGATATACTTACCAATCTTGATAGTTCTCTCTTTGATGTAATCGTGCACACCACTCGCCTCCCTAAATTGGATGTGAGAAGGGTGAAATGAGCCTCGCTGCATATGACTAAGAAGTAAGTGTGAGTGCTGTTTGTAAGCGTTAAACATTCTTGGATTTATAATGAAATGATTCACGATTTCTCACCTCAAACACTCTCTTTGCTTTGGTTTATACCATTGTATTGCCCGCACTACTGATATATGCTACATGTTCACTATTTTTGCGGACTAAGTTAAGAAAAATTACGTTTTTTTGTGAGAAATACGTTAACAGTGACTATTTTGACGAAAAAAATGACGCCTTATATAGGCGTCATTCTTCTCTTTCCAATTCTTCTTCTAACAATTGATGGTGGGGAACCTCTTTTTTACCAGCAATGTAATAATATAAAGTGAATAAAACAAACAATAAAATAATAGCAGTCGACAGAACAAACAAAAATGACACAGTATCCCCTCCCTTTTGTAATATATATTCGAGAATCTCGTCATTTTTCCTTGTTATTGCAACTTTTTTCTCGAAATTGAGTATTTTTATATGAAAATAAAAAAATCAGCCCTCCTAGTGAGAACTGATTTTTTCACTTTCTTATTCTTGTGAAGAAGAACTGTTAGATGATTCTGTAGAACCATTTGTTGATTTTTCTTCTTTCTTCGGCTCTTCTTTTTTGTCACTAGTCGAACCGCTTGTTGATTTCTCTTCTTTTTGAGACTTGTCTTCTGTTTTATTTTCTGGTTTCGTGCTCGTTGACTTTTCTTCTTTTTGAGATTTGTCATCAGCTTTTTTACCAGAAGCATTCGTTGCTTTTGCAGCACCTGCATCAGCTTTAATTTCTGCTACTGACTTATTGAAGTAGCGTTCAGGGTTCACAGCCACATTGTCTTTACGTACTTCAAAGTGAACGTGAGAACCTGCTTCTTTATTCATTGCACTTAGACCAGATTTTCCTAATACTTCACCTTGTACAACTCGTGCACCTTTTTCTACTTTTACACTGCCTAAGCTTTGATAAGAAGCTGCTACACCATTTCCGCTATCAACTGTTACAACATAACCAAGAAGTGGATCTTTTTCAGCCTTCGTTACTGTACCGCTTAAAGCAGCAGCTACATTGAATTCTTTTCCATTCTTCGCAGCAATGTCAATTCCTTTGTTTGGGGAATATGTGTTGTTATAAAAGACAAGTGCTTTTTCTTGTTCCGCCTCAGTTGCTGCATCTTCATAGAACTTCTTCTGTACGACTACTTCCACACTCGCGGCAGCTGGCATTTTCACTACTTCTGAAGATTTCGTTACTGGTACTGCTGGATCTTCCGATTGTGTATACGGTGTTGCTTGATCTTGGTTCGGAGTCTTCTTCGGATTAGCTCCTTGGAACCATAACGCAACCATTAAGATTACCGCAGCACAAGCAATGTACAGTGCCGGAAACACCCATCTTTTTTGAAATAAATGTACTACCTTTTGCGACTTTTTATTATTTCTTCCTCGCATTCCATCATCACCTCAGCAATCATTTTGAACAATATTCACGTATCCTATACAACGTATAACTAATTACTTTTCGACAAAATCTGTAAAAATATGTATAGGAATTGTAAAATTTCCGAGGAAATGATTGAAAAAAGAAAAAACTGAGCGTTTCAGCTCAGTTTTCAGTCTAATTGTTTCTTTTTATATACGATTAAACATGCAATAAGTGAAATAATAAGCCAAACTCCAACATTTAGCATATGCCCACTAATACTACTAAACCCAGCACCATCCACTAAGCTTTTAATTGCTTTTTCAAGATGAGATGTTGGAAGATAACTAATCATTGTCTTAATTACTTTATTTTCAACCATTGGCTCAAATTGTACAGCTAAATACATCGTCATTAATATCGGCATTCCAATTAGTGATGTTTGCGGGACAGACTCAGCTAGTAATCCAATCATTGTTCCAATTAAAATAAATAGAATTGTTCCACATAAGAAAATAAATGCTAGCAATAAGAGATTACCACTTAATTGATCTAAAATGAATAAGTTTACAATAGAAATACCTAACGTTAAACATGCTGTTAATATGCTTTTTCCAAGAAGAACTTCAACAGAAGAAGCTGGTGATAGCATTAACACACGTAACGTATGTTTTTCTTTCTCTTCTGCAATGACCATCGATTGAACAAACCCTGCAACAAATAGAAAGGACATTAAAGTAATAATGCCAACCCCCATGCGCCCTTCTCCAAATCTGCTAAATATAAATGCAAATATAATTGGTAAAGATGCCATTAATAACACTTGTGAATTCGTCTTAAAATCTTGTACTTCTTTTCTAAAAATAGCTGATACACGTCTCATTGAAAATGTCATTATAATCCCCTCCCAGTAACTTCAATAAAGATATCGCCTAACGTTGGCTCATAAGAATGAATAGATAATAGTTCTCCTTTTTTCATCCACTCTGAAATGCGTTTTGCACCTAATTCATCTTTTTGTACCGTTTCTTTCTTCTTATCCTTTAACACGACTTGTATTTGGTCTTTCGCGTATTGCAAGCGAAGGTTTTCTGGTGTATCAAGCGCTACAATTTCTCCGCCACATAGAAAGGCAATGCGGTTACAAAGCGTTTCTGCTTCGTCCATGTTGTGCGTCGTTAAGAAAATCGTCGTTCCTTCTTTATTTAAGTCTCTTAAGATTTTATGAATGTTTTGTACGTTTACTGGGTCGAGTGCTGATGTTGGTTCGTCTAAGAAGAGGATATCTGGTTTATGAAGAATTGCTCTTGCTAGTGTAACGCGCTGCTTCATTCCTTTTGATAGTTTCTTTACTAAAGTTTTTTTATCATCTAATAAGTTCACTTGCGCTAACACTTCATCGATTCGCTCTTTTTCGCAATCGTATAAGTCACAAAATAATAGTAAGTTATCATAAATGCTAAGTCTCTCATATAAACCGCTGTTGTCTGTTAAAATACCAATTCGTTTGTAATCGATGCTGCTTGGTCCTGTAATATCTTTTCCTAGTACCCTCACTGTTCCAACACTATGAAGTAATTGAGAAGTTAAAATCTTTACTGTTGTTGTTTTTCCGGATCCACTCGGTCCGAGGAATCCAAAAATTTCTCCTTGCTTCACTTCAATATTTACATTTCGAATTGCTGTTTTTTCGTTGAAACTTTTCATTACATCTTTCATTTCAATTGCCAATGTCATCTCGTCATCCCCTTTGTTTTTTCTTTTATAGATGAAAGTCGCTTTAGCGCTTTTCGTTTGTTTGTTTCGCTTTTCTTGACTCAATCATATGAAAAACAAAGAGTAGGCGCAGTAAAATACCGGTAAAAGGAGTATTTTTACCGGTGAATGAATCGTATTTTGAGCTTATTGGAGCAATTTTTATAGCCCAATCACACCTTTTAATTCATCCATTCGTCCTTTTGAAAGCGGGATTGAACTTTTTCTTTCGTCATCCAAAATTAAACTAAAACTATTACGAGTCCACGTAATCACTTCTCGTACTCTTTGTAAATTTACAAGGTACGAGCGATGACATCTAAAGAACCCAAACCCTGTTAATCTCGCTTCTAGTTCACTTAATGTTAATGCACATACGAAATCACCTTCACGCACATGAATATGTGTCACTCCATTTTGTGTTTCAATGAAATGAATTTCCATCGGATCAAGTAAAATGATTTTATCGTTTACTTTAGCTGGAATTCTTTCAAGTTTCATTTGCGGAATCATTTGAACAACCTTTTCTTCATCCACCTCTTCAACTTCTTCTTGTTCAATTTCTACTTTTTTCACACCATCATTGTTTAATATGTATACATCTTCTGTTAACGAAAGGGCATCCGATAGAAACGATGACGTAATAAAAATCGCTTTTCCTTGCTCTTTCATTTTCATAATTGCTTTCCTGATAATAATCGTACTCTCTGTATCTACATTTTGCTCTGGCTCTTCCAAAATAATTAAATCCGGATTATGAATCATAACTCGCCCAATATGAAGGCGACGTTTCTCTGAAAATGATAATTTTTCTATTTTAACGTTTAATTTATCTAAGAGACCGACATGTTGTACGACTTCTTCCGTGCTCATGTTTGATTCATAAAGCCCTATTAAGAACTTAAAGTATTCCTTTACCTTCAAACGGTCGTATGCTTCATCTTTCAAAAAACAAAAGCCGATGCGAGAATAATTTTTCTTTCCAATCGATTCTCCCTCAAATAGCACGTTGCCCGTTGAAGCTTCTTCCTCACCAATAATGATGCGATGCAACACTTTCGCTGTATGGTTATTACATTGCAAAACAACACATTGTCCTTGCTCAACCTCTAGCTCAACTGCCGGTAACTGGTTCGTCTTCCCTAATTGTCTCAACTCGAGTAACGCCATTCTGTCTCCCCCAAATGTTTTTATCTTATTATACCAAACAATTAATGGAAAATTTTGATATTTTATGAAGTATTATAAAAAGACGCAAGCGACGGGACGTTTTTGTCATTTTTCATGCGATACCGCCACAACAGATGCTTCTAACACTTTATCGTGTGACATTAAGGCATTTTCTAAATCTACGGAAGAAATCTATTCGTCTCCGCTTTTCAATCCGCAATCTTAATAAACCCTTCCGAGTCACCCCTGACAATATCTCCTGTATGAAGCCAACCATCTCTCATTGATTCTTCTGTACACTCATCCTTATAATAGCTTCCAGCGATCCACGGACCCCTTAAACAGAGTTCTATCATCGCTGAGCATTGACGATTTTTTTAATATATCAACAATTCAACAAGGATAACCTATCCACTAACAAAAGAAAAACCGTCCCAACATACCTCTTGGGACGGTTTATTTTGCACCTTACTTCTTCACCATTAACTTTCCTTCATAATCGTTCATCGTCTTTATTTCAACGCCTTTGTAGTAATGAGCGACGATATCTGTATATTTCTTACCTTCCGCTGCCATACCATTTGCTCCGTATTGGCTCATACCGACGCCGTGGCCGAAGCCTTTCGTTGTAACGACGATTTTATCCCCCTCTTGTTTCCACGTGAAGTCAGAAGAGCGTAACTCTAATTTGTCGCGTACATCTCTTCCAGTTAATGTTTTCCCTTGAAATGCTACATCTTTTACACGTTTTCCTTCTGTACGCCCTTTAATATCACCAACTTTTCCGTCTGTTAGCACTTTCACACCGAGACGTTTTTGAAAGTCAGCTACTGTAAAGGTTTGCTCGCTCGTAAATTTCGGAGAAGCTTGATCCCACGGACTATCTACGCTCTTTAAGTACGGATAATCATTTCCCCAATAATCAGCCGCATTTTCTGTCCGTCCATTACTCGTTGAGAAGAAGGATGCTGAGATTGGTCTTCCCTCATACGTTAAAACTTGTCCTGCGGTTTTCGAAACAGCTTCCTCGATTTTCTTCAAATTATTTTCGTAGTTATTGCCCCATTGTTTCTTCAATTCTTCTTTACTTTTGTACACTTGATCTTTCACCGTATCTGTCACGTCCGCATTGTTTTTCTTACCTCCGCTTAGCATACGCTGTACCACAAATGTTCTCGCTGCTAATGCCTGCGCCTTTAGCGCCTCTATTTCAAAACTGGCATTCATCTCAGAAGCTACTACACCGGTTACATACTCCTCCATAGGTAATGACTCTACCTTTTTTTGTTTCTCACGATATACAGCAACTTGAACCGCTGTATCCACTTTCCCTGGAGCTGGTATACTTTCTATCGCTGGAGGAGTTTTAGACGCTGCTTCTTCCCCTACTTTTGCTTTCGCAAATGGAATAACAAGAGCAGCAGGTACAATGATAACGAGCGCTATTAGAAGCGCTACTGTAATAAAAAGTGGCTTTGAAAATTTCATCTTATTTCCCCCAATATGAAAAAGCTTTACTCCATTCATTCTTATGGAACAACTCTTTCTTTTAGAACATACTTAAGGGGACTGGATAAACCGAAAATTTTCTAAATATTTTTAATGGTACGTGCATAAGTATAGAATTTCTTGACTATAACAGTAATAACCCAAAAAAAATAGCCCCTACGTCAAAAGACGTAGAGACTATTTCAATTAAGCGTGAAGATCAGAAACTTCTTGTTCTTTCACTTCTTCTACTTTTTCGTTTACACGTTCAATAGTTGCACCTAATGCAGCTAATTTCTTATGGAAATCTACATAACCACGGTCAAGATGCTTTAATTCAGTTACACGAGTGTAACCTTCTGATACTAAACCAGCTAAGATTAATGCAGCAGCAGCACGTAAGTCAGTTGCGCCTACTTCAGCACCTTGTAAGCTGTTTGGACCGTTCATAATAACAGAACGACCTTCGATTTTAATATCAGCATTCATACGACGGAATTCTTCAACGTGCATAAAGCGGTTTTCGAATACCGTTTCTGTAATCATACTTGTTCCATCAGCTTGTAGTAATAATGCCATCATTTGTGATTGCATGTCTGTTGGGAAACCTGGATGAGGCATAGTTTTAATATCAACCGCTTTTAACTTATCTGGGCCGATAACACGTACACCTTCGTTTTCCTCAATAATTTTAACACCCATTTCTTCCATTTTCGCTGTAATTGAGCGTAAATGTTCAGGCACAGCATTTTCAATTAAGATGTCTCCACCAGTAATTGCCGCTGCAACCATGAATGTTCCCGCTTCAATACGGTCAGGAATAATAGAGTGGTTTGCACCATATAATTTATCAACGCCTTCGATACGAATCGTTCCAGTTCCAGCTCCGCGTACTTTCGCTCCCATCGCATTTAAGAAGTTAGCTAAGTCAACGATTTCTGGTTCTTTCGCTGCGTTTTCAAGGATTGTTGTCCCTTTTGCTAATGTAGCTGCAGACATAATGTTTTCTGTCGCGCCCACGCTTGGGAAGTCTAAATAAATTTTAGCTCCTTTTAGTTCTCCCTCAACGTATGCCTCAACAAAACCATTACCAACCTGTACTTTTGCTCCCATTGCTTCGAAGCCTTTTAAATGTTGGTCAATTGGACGTGAACCAATTGCACATCCACCAGGAAGTGCAATACGAGCACGACCGTTACGTGCTAATAATGGTCCCATTACTTGAACAGATGCACGCATTTTACGTACATATTCAAATGGTGCTTCAATGTTTAGTTCTTTAGAAGCATCGATTGTTACTTGGTTATTTTCAAATACGACTTCAGCATTTAAATGACGTAATACCTCATTAATTGTGTATACATCAGACAAAACTGGTACTTCAGATAGTACATTCTTTCCATCACTCGCTAATAGGGCTGCAGCGATTATAGGTAATACAGCATTTTTTGCGCCCTCAACACGCACTGTGCCGTTTAACCGCTTTCCGCCACGGACGATGATCTTTTCCAAATTATTCCCCTCCGTGTCCTTTTTTCAGTATCTATTCACTCAATACTCAGAAGTTATGATCGGTGTGCCAACCACAATTGTATCTTTGTTGTCTGTAGAACGTATTGCTATTTGCACATTTATTTTCTCTCTATTTGTTGAAAGAGCGTCATCCCACTTTTTATTGTATGCGGAGACTGACACAAATGCTCTTTCTTCTATCTGTTCGATCGCTCTTGCTGAAAGATCTTTCAAAACCTGATTGGTTTTATTTTGCAAAACACCTTCAATCTTATCATTCAGTACACCTTGAACACAAGTGTAAATTATAGGTTTTTCACTAAAAATTTTATTTGTTTTCTGAATGTACTTCGGGTCCCATTTCGCCCCACTTACTTCAAAAATAATGAAAGTGTTTTCTTTATTATTTTCCTTACTCCAAGTTACTACTACTCGTTCTTCATAAGAAGAAAACTTTTTATAGGATGTAGCTTTATATCCATCTGGAGATTGCTCTAATTCCCACTTTTGAATATTCGCCTTGTCCTTCACATCGTTTAACAATTTTTGAAACGTATGTATATTAGAAATTGTTTTTGTTTCTCGCGCTAACCATGACCATTTCTCTACTTTAGCATCATTTTTCTCTAAAGATGCGATCATGCTCTCCATTTTCTGTTCACCGCTGATTGGTTTCATCTCTCTATATCCAACCAAAAATAAAACAACACTTATCACAACAATAAGAATGGCTTTAAGCTTCAATTTCATCCCCTCCTATCCCCATTGTTAACGGAGATATGAGGTTCTATACACTTACTTTACTAAATACGTTAAACTCTTTGAATAGCCTAAATAATCAAGGAAAAAGTCACTTACAGATGTCCCAATTGCAATTGTAATTAGGATGAGTAATACTCGCGTCTGCATCACCTTTCCAGGCTTCATTAAACGCTCAATGTGAATCCCTTGTAAGGCCCACCACGTAATGGTAATAAACAATAAATGCGAAACAATGGCAATCAGTGCTTGTTGCCCTAAAAGATGTGCCAAAAAATCGACCCCTTTTTACCCAGCTACTACTTAAGAATTACTATAAAAACGATACCATAATAAGTAGGAGCCACACTTTTTCAAATACAAATAAGCATCTTACATTTCACATCATAATTTTCTCTTAAAAAACGTATACCTATATGCATTTTCAATTGTAATTCACACAAAATAAAAAGCGCAGAGTAACGACTCCACACCTTTTATTTTCACTATTGTACCACGTTCCCTAGGAAGAAGAAATCCTTCATTAATGGAAAATATTCATAAAAGAAATTGTATCCGACCATCGGCATAATCCCTAGTATTACAATCGAGATTGCACAAAGGCTCATAACAACCTTTATATTTAGTGGCAAACGAATCTTCTCTTCTACTTCTCCCGCCCGGAAAAACATTTGCTGTAAAATACGGAAATAATATACGAATGAAATGACTGTCGTCCCCATCATAATAGAGGCTAATACGTAATGAGCTGGCTCTACATGAAGTGCCCCTAAAAAGATGTTAATTTTCCCGATAAAACCAGCTGTTCCTGGTATCCCGGCCAACGATAAAATAAAAATCGTCATTACTATCGCTGTAAATGGCGACCTTTTATATAATCCGGTGAAAATGGTAATGTTTTCTTTGTCGCTTTGTAAGATTAAGCCGTGGATAATTGCAAACGCGCCTATATTCATCAGCATATACGCAAGCATGTAAAACCACATGCTATCCATCGTAAATGGTGATAATGCGACAAGCGGAACGAGTAAATACCCCGCATGCGCAATTCCCGAGTAGGCAAATAGGCGTTTTACGTTATATTGCTTTAATGCGACTACGTTTCCGATAATCATCGTAATACTCGCTAGCACAGCAATGTATATGCTCATACGTCCGTATAAAGATTGCATGTCTCCTTGCACCGATACAGTTGCAAAAACCATGAGGAACAGGCGAGTAATGAGTAGGAACCCTGCAATTTTAGAAATTGTTCCTAGAAAAGCGGTCACAGGTGTAGCGGCTCCCTCATACACATCCGGTGCCCACATATGAAACGGCACTGTCGCAATTTTAAACGAAAGCCCAACAAGCAGTAGTAGAAATGCGAGAGCTAGCAATAACTGAATACCACCAGCAAGCTCCCCTGCGAATACTTTTTGCATATCCACGATATTAGTTGATCCTGTAATACCGTACAAATAACTCATTCCAAAGAGGGTAATGGCCGTTCCAATTCCTCCATTAATGACATATTTCATTGCCGCCTCATTTGATGCACGGTTCTTTTTACGTATTCCTACTAAAATATACGAAGAAAGTGAAAGCAATTCTAAGCCGATGAAAAGTGTAATAAAGTCGACACTAGAAGCCATAAACATAGCCCCAAGAAGTGCCATTAAAAATAAGTAATAATATTCTCCCTTATCTTCAATTGGATTCTTCTTATCATCGCTCATTGCAGTGCATAAGATGAGAGCAGCTCCACCTAATAACAACGTTTTAAACCCTTTTGAAAACCCATCTAACACAAACGATCCGTTTAAAATATCTCCTGCTGGTTCACCGTATAGCGTAACTAATGAGACGATTGCTAATACGATAGCTGCGATTGCGCTAAGCGCTACGTATCTATGGTTCAGCTTAAAAAACAAATCACATATGGAAAGAAGGATGGCAACTCCGAGAATAATGAATTCTGGCACCATGAGATGCCATGATAGGCTAAGTAACGTATTCATATCCATCCTACTTCACCCCCAATGTTTTCAATGTATTTTGAAGCGGATCCCCTAGTATTTCTGGCATTACTCCAATTGCAATAATGCAGAAGATAAGCAGCAATATAGGGACATACTCCCATCCATGTATATCAGCTTTCGCTTCCCACTCTTTCTTACCAAATGTTACTTGCAGTGTTGCCCTTAATACGTATACAGCGGTTAAAATGATGCCAAGTACACCGACTGCAGCAATGACCGGCTCTCCTTGGAATAAACCGAGAAAGGCAAGAAACTCACTAACAAATCCAGACATGCCCGGCAATCCAAGCGATGCCATTCCTCCCGCTAAGAAAAATCCGCTAAGTACGGGTACACTTTTTGCGAGTCCGCCAAGTGCTGTAATATCCGACGTCCCAAAACGCTGTTCTATAACGCCAAGTAAGAAGAAGAGTAAGGCCGCAATTAAACCGTGCGACACAACTTGAAATAGTGCCCCTTGTGTACCTGGTGCATTTAACGCCGCAAGCCCCATTAATACAATGCCCATATGCGAAATACTAGAGTAAGCAAGTACCTTCCTGAAGTCCGTTTGGATAAGCGCTAAGAAGGCTCCGTACAATAAATTAATGACTCCTAAAATCGCAATGAGCGTTGCAAACTCTCGAAAGTATTCTGGGAATAACCCCTGTCCGAAGCGAATCATACCGTATGCTCCAATCTTCAGTAAAACACCTGCATGAAGCATAACTACAGCCGGATGTGCTTCAATATGTACATTGACCATCCAGCGATGTAGCGGGAAAACAGGTAATTTAATCGCAAAAGCGATCATTATGCTAAGAAACAAGCTGAACTGTAAGCTACTTGAGACAGCCGTTCCTCCCCCAGCACCTACACTCGTTAATATTTCTTTAAGCTCTGTCATATTCGTTGTACCTGTTTTCGCAAATAAAACCGAGAAAACGATGAGCAAAATAGCGGAGCCGATACCGTTATATATTAAATAACTATAAGCAGCCTTTTCACTCGACAATTTCCCCCACTTCCCAATTAATAAAAACATTGGTGGCAATGTAATTTCAAAGAAGATAAAGAACAACATTAAATTTTGAGCAGCGAAGACGCCGAGCATCCCTATTTCTAACATGAGTAACAGCATATAAAATGCTTTCAAATTCCTTTTAATCGTAAATGCGGCAATTGCTGCAAGCATCGCTAGAAGGGCCGTCAGCACCATCATAACGAGTGATAAACCATCAATACCAAGCTCGTAATAAATGGAAAACCACCTTTTATCCACCGCTGAAAAATCTCCAAATTTAATCCATTTCACTTTTTCATCAAATAGCGACAAACTCTTTCCAGAAGCGTATGTACAAGCGAGGACAATAGCGATTCCAAATGGAAGCACCGTTCCAAACAAACCGAGCGCTCGCACTGTACGCAATTCTTTTTTCGGTGTTAATGCAAGTAAGAGAATTCCTAAAAGCGGGGAAAAAATGAAGAATGTTAATAACAAATCATTCATCGTAAATCCCCTCCCGTATAGAGCAAAATAATGACGAGTACCGCAAGCGAGACAACTGTTACAGTCCCGTACACTTGTACATTTCCGTTTTGAAGTCTAGACCCCAGTCCGCTTATCCCTTTAACTAGACTCCCTATTAAAACGGCAATTCCTTCGACTACATACACCTCAAACAAGCGAAGCACATGAGCGATTCCTTTCGTAATAGGAAGCACCGTCATATTGTATAGTTCATCCACATAATATTTTTCTTTCAAAAGGTTATAGTGAGGCGCTTCCTCACCCCCAGCCCAATCTCTAGCAATAGATTTCTTGCCATATATGAAGTATGCGAGAGCAATCCCTGCAAATGAAACGAGCGTCGCAACAATCATAATCCAAAACGGTCCGTGTGCTTCTCGCGCTTTAAATGCCACATCTTTCGTAAGCCAATCCCCGAGAAATGTCCCAAACCATGGTGTATTTATATAACCAGCCACTACTGCAAGAACGCCAAGGACAATCATCGGATGCGTCATAATGCGGGGCGATTCATGCACATCTTCCTTCGTCTTCGCTTCCCCAGTAAAGACGAGGAAGTATAACCGGAACATGTAGAATGCTGTTAAGAATGCTGCAATTACTGCTAAGATGAATAAAACATAATTGCCGTTCATCCAAGTCGCCGCTAGAATTTCATCTTTACTAAAGAAACCCGAAAGGAGTGGCACACCACTAATTGCAAGCGTACCGATTAAAAATAGTGCACCCGTTACTTTCATCTTCTTCTGTAAGCCGCCCATTTTATTAATGTTTTGCGTATGCACTGCATGAATAACACTTCCTGCCGCCAAAAATAGTAGCGCTTTAAAAAAGGCATGTGTCGTTAAATGGAAAACACCAGCTACATAACCAGCAGATCCTAGCGCGAGCATCATATACCCGAGCTGGCTAACTGTAGAATAAGCGAGCACTCTCTTTATATCCGTTTGTACAAGACCGATGGAAGCCGCAAATATTGCAGTGAAGGCTCCAACGATTGCCACCGTCTGCATCGCCACCGCACTTGCTGAAAATAGCGGAAACATCGTCGCCACTAAATATACACCAGCTGCGACCATTGTCGCCGCATGAATAAGTGCCGAAACAGGCGTCGGCCCTTCCATTGCATCTGGTAACCACGTATGAAGCGGGAACTGACCTGATTTCCCCATTGCACCGATAAAAATTAATATCGCTGTTATTGTAATCATCGTAGGGGTAAGATCCCCAGTGTGAATCGCTCTAAAAATTGCATCATATTCAAAACTACCTGCATGCCAGAAAATTAAGATCATCCCAATAAATAAACCGACATCTCCAATACGAGTCATAATAAAAGCCTTCTTCGCAGCAGCCTTCGCTTCTTCTTTAAAGAAATAAAAACCGATGAGTAAAAATGAACCAAGGCCTACTAACTCCCAAAATATATAAAGCTGTAATAAATTCGGTGATAAAACGAGCCCGAGCATCGCAAATGTAAAGAGCCCTAAATAAGCATAAAAGGTTGGTAATCTTTCCTCACCTTTCATATAACCTTTCGAATACACATGTACAAGTAAACTCACAAGTGTAACGATAAACAACATTAAAGCCCCTAATGCAGTCACCTCAAAGCCAAATGATATATCAATATCTCCAGCCCTAAGCCATACCCACTTATGCTTCACGCTTGCTTCTGAAAACCGTTCTATTAATACAAGTACCGCAAATATAAAGGAGAGAAAGACGAAGAAAATACTAAGTACACTGCTTCCTTCTCTAATTTTCTTCCCGAATATAAGTAATAACAAAAACGAAACAAGCGGGAAAAGCGGTATGAGCCATGCATAATCGATCATTGTTTCCTTCCCCCTTTTCGGTCACAATGTTATCCTTTGAGCGTATCCATTTCATCTACATGAACCGTCGTACGATTACGATACAAAGCAATTAAAATGGCGAGTCCTACCGCCGCCTCCGCTGCCGCTACAGCCATCGTAAACAGAGAGAAAATTTGCCCTGTTAAATTTGGAAACAAACCTAATTTACTAAACGCTACTAAATTTAAATTAGCTGCGTTCAGCATTAATTCAATACAAACTAATACAATCACTGTATTTCGCTTCGTTAAAGCTCCAAACAAACCGATGCAAAACAAAATAATCGCAAGTGTTAAATATGCAGAAGCAGGAACGCTACTCATTGGAATCCTCCTCTTTCTCATCCTTCTTCGCAAGAATAATCGCGCCAACAAGTGCTACAAGTAAAATTACTGATGTTAACTCAAATGGAATAATATATTCTGAATAGAGAAGTGTACCGATTTGAAGTGTGTTTTTTTCATGGAGAGGTAAACTTCCTTGTGTGCTTTCATTTGCAAAATCAATATTGTTAACAGCGAAATACATAACTGCCCCAAATGCTACAACCGCAAAGAAGATAATCCATTTTCGAAGAGTAAGACGCGATTCATTTTCCGCATTATGTTTCGTTAACATAATGCCAAAAATCATAATAATTGTGATCGCACCAGAGTAAAGTAAAATTTGCGCAACTCCGATAAATTCGGCCGATAAAAGAAAGTACAAACCTGCAATGCTGAGAAATGTTAGAACGAGAGCTAGCATCATATGCATGACTTTCGTTAAGTTCAACATAAGAACGCCGCCGATAATTGCAGACAAGGATAGTATGAAGAATGCTACAAACTCGCCATTCATGCTTTATTCTCCTTCCTGACGTTTTCGTCGTTTTCGTCAAGCCACTGCAAATTTTTAAATAAATCATCACGTGAATATTCCGCGAGCTCAAAGTTATTTGTCATAACAATCGCCTCTGTCGGACAAACTTCTGTACATAAATCACAAAGAATGCAAATTTCAAAATTAATATCGTACGTGTCGATAATTTTTCCTTTTTTCGTAGGATCGGGATGTTTTTTCCCCGTTAATTGAATACAGTCTGTCGGGCAAATGTTGGAGCACTGATTACAAACAATACATTTTTCCGGATAAAATTTTTGAATCCCTCGAAAGCGATCTGGCAGCGGCAACGGTTGATTTGGATAATCATACGTCACCTTCTTCTTACTCAAATTGCTTAATGTATATTTTAATCCTTTAAATAGTCCTTTCATCTCTTACTGGCACCCCCCTCATAGATTAGAAGAATAACTCCTTAATCAATGCCGTTAAGAAAATATTCGCAAGTGCAATTGGCAATAATACTTTCCAGCCAAACTCCATTAACTGGTCACCTCTTATACGCGGGAACGTAACGCGGAACCAAATTAATAGAAAGACTACACTGCTAAATTTCAAAGCAAACCATACAGCTCCGGGGATAAATCCAAGGAACATGACTGGATTCCATCCGCCTAAAAAGAGCACTGTAATTAAAGATGCCATTCCGAAGAAATATACGTACTCTGAAAGCATGAAAAACGCCCAGCGAAACCCTGAGTATTCCGTATGATATCCAGAAACAAGCTCCGACTCGGCTTCTGGTAAATCAAACGGCGTCCTATTTAACTCCGCTACCGCTGCGATTAAAAACACGACGAAACCGATTGGCTGCACGAAAATGTACCAAACATTCTCCTGCGCTGCTACAATTTCATTTAAATTTAGGCTACCAGCTAACAAAACGACGCCGATTACACTCATTACGAGCGGAACTTCATAAGAAATCATTTGCGCCGCCGCACGCATCCCTCCTAAAAGGGAATATTTATTATTCGATGCCCATCCTCCGGTCACAACACCAATTGTCGTAATGCCAGAAACAGCAATGTAATACAGTAAGCCTACGCCTATATCCGCAAACTGAAATTTATCAGTAAACGGGATGACTGCAAGCACCATAAATGCTGGTGCAAATGCAATGACAGGCGCTAATATAAACAACGGTTTATCTGCCGCCTTCGGAATACTATCTTCTTTCAGTAATAGTTTTAGGACATCGGCTACTGTTTGCAGCAGACCAAATCGGCCCCCAACTTGGTTTGGTCCAATCCGCCCTTGCATAAAACCCATCACTTTCCGTTCTGCCAAAATACCATATGTAACGAAGCCAAGGACTGCAAATAATAGGAGTACCGCTAATCCGAAAAAAATGAAGAAATTCGTCCAGCTTGAAGGTGATTGTAAGAGCGTTTCAATCATTAGCCATCAACCTCCCCAAGTACAATATCAACTCCACCTAAAATCGTAATTAAATTGGCGATATTTTCACCTTTCAATAACTTCGGTAAAATTTGCAAATTGTAAAAAGACGGCCTACGAAACTTCAAACGGTACGGCTCTTTCTTTCCGTCACTAGCAATATAGCAACCAATCTCTCCGCGCGGCGATTCTATACGGACGAATGCTTCCCCTTTAGGCGCCTTAATAATCTTCGGCACTTTCGCAAGTACTGCTCCTTCTTTTGGAAACTGCTGGACAGCTTGCTCAACAATTTTTAATGACTCCTCAATCTCTTGCATACGGCAAACGTAGCGATCCCAGGCGTCCCCCACACTCCCAACAGGAATATCGAAATCAAAACGATCATAAATAGAGTACGGTTCATCTTTGCGAAGATCCCAGTTTACTCCGGTGCATCGTAAATTCGCTCCGCTTAAAGAATACGAAATCGCATCTTCCTCGCTATATATACCAACGCCTTTTACACGATTTAAGAAAATCTCATTACCACTAACGAGATCATGGTAACCTGCCAATTGCTCTCTCATATACGGAACAAACTCTTCCACTTTTTCAATCCAACCGTCCGGCGCATCCCACTTTACACCGCCGACTCTCATATAGTTAAAAGTAAGCCGGGCGCCGCATAATTCATTTAACAAATTAATAATCATCTCTCGCTCACGAAATGCGTACAAAAATGGACTGACCGCTCCTATATCAAGAAGATTTGTCCCCCACCAAACGAGGTGGCTCGCAATCCTTCCAAGCTCCATTGCAAGCACTCGCAAGTATTCGGCTCGCTCCGGGATTTCAAGCCCCATCATCGTCTCTACAGCGTGGCAAATGACATAATTATTCGTCATAGCCGATAAATAGTCCATTCGATCTGTATAAGGGATAATTTGCGTATACTGTAAACTCTCCGCAATCTTTTCGGTCCCGCGATGCAAATATCCAATAACCGGTGTAGCTTCTTTAATAATTTCTCCGTCAATCTTAATAACAAGCCTGAACACACCGTGCGTACTCGGATGCTGAGGACCTACATTCAAAAGCATTTCTTCCGTACGGATCATTTAGCTACACCTCCACATCATACGGTTCATAATCTTTTCTAAGCGGATATCCTATCCAATCATCTGGCATTAAAATACGTGACAAATTTGGATGCCCCTTAAATACAATACCAAGCAAATCATACGCTTCCCGCTCTGGCCAGTCCGCTCCTTTCCAAAGCGCTGTCACCGATTCTACTTGCGGTTCTTCCCTATCCAGCTTCACCTTCACCGCTACTGACTGTTTCTTTCCATATGAAAATAAATGAACATACACTTCCATATGTGTCACAAAATCCGTCGCGTGTAGCTCTGACATATAATCAAATGCAAGTCCCTCATGGAATCGCAATAACTCCATTACTTCATAATATTTGGAGGTCTCGACCACAAGAGTTGGCACATCTTTTGAAAGTTTATTAATATAGGAATCTACTAATGTATCCTCTCCTACTTTTCCCTTAATAACTTCAACATACTGATTTAAATACGGTTCATTCACAGATGGCTCTTCCGGCTTCGGCTCCTCTTCCTTCTTACCTTCAGCGCCCTTTGTCTTCGCCCTTGCAGCCGCAGCCGCTTTTGCTTTCGCTGCTGCAATTGCCTTCGCCTTTTCATCTCCCGAATCCCCATCACCTTGCGAGGCCTTCTGCTTCGCTAGCGCCGCTGCTTTTGCCTTCGCTGCCGCCACGGCCTTTGCTTTCGCCGTAGCATTGTCCTCTTCCGTTACTTCTTCGGTTCCTTCTCTTTTTTGCTTCGCTAATGCCGCTGCCTTTGCTTTTGCCTTTTCCTCTTCCGTTACTTCTTCTATTCCTTCTCTTTTTTGCTTCGCTAACGCTGCCGCTTTTGCTTTCGCCGCGGCGGCTGCCTTCGCCTTCTCTTTTGCCTTTTCTTCTTCCGTTACTTCTTCTATTCCTTCTCTTTTTTGCTTCGCTAACGCTGCCGCTTTTGCTTTCGCCGCGGCGGCTGCCTTCGCCTTCGCTTTTGCCTTTTCCTCTTCCGTTACTTCCTCTGTTCCTTCTCTTTTTTGCTTCGCTAATGCCGCTGCCTTTGCTTTTGCCGCGGCGGCTGCCTTCGCCTTCGCTTTTGCCTTTTCTTCTTCCGTTACTTCTTCTATTCCTTCTCTTTTTTGCTTCGCTAACGCTGCCGCTTTTGCTTTCGCCGCGGCGGCTGCCTTC